>CAZYYM010000074.1:0-17547 GCA_964651385.1 uncultured Gammaproteobacteria bacterium
GGAAGAGGTACCCCGTGAATTACAGCGACAAGTAAAAACCGGGCGGGCCGGGATTATTGAGAAACAATCGGTTCTTGGGCAAGTTTCTACCGAATTGACAACCCGGAGCCCTGGTATTCTGGTATTACCATTTGAAAATTTATCCAATGATTCCGAACAGCAATATTTTAGCGACGGGTTAACCGAAGGTATTATCATGGGCCTTTCGCTATTCCCTTCCCTGAGAGTTCATTCAAGAAATTCGTCATTCGCGGCTGACGCGCGAAATATGTCGATCAGGGAAATAGGGGAGGTTTTTGATTCGCAATTTGTGGTTGAAGGTAGCGTGCGAAAATCAAACGACAAGGTTCGTATCACTGCTCAACTGGTCAATATTGAAGGCGGAGAGCAGTTATGGGGTCAGCGATTTGACAGTAGCATCGAAGCATTATTTTCTCTTGAAGATCAGGTTACTCGATCAATCGTTTCTATCCTAAAAGGGCGGATAGAACTGACTGAGCTTGAAAATGCCTACCGCAAGCCTGCTAATAATATGCAAAGCTACGATTTGCTGATGCGTGGCAGATATCACCTGATCCGGTTTAACCCGAAAGATAATCGTGTCAGTATTGAATACCTCCTCAAGTGCATCGAGATTGATCCTGATAACGCCGCCGCTCGAAATGATCTGTATCGTTGCTACGTATTGGACTGGTTATCGGCCTGGACGGCGCCCCGTTGCGAGTGCCTGGATAAAGCGGGAGTCCACATTAGAAAAGCCATGGAACTGGAACCGGACAGATCGTATATTCGAGCCAGCTACGCCGAATATCTGATTTTTGCCGGTGAGTATGAGCAGGCTGAGGCAAATCTGGATCGGGTCATCAAACTTAATCCGAATGACACCGAAGCTATCGCGACTATGAGTGCGGTTCATGCTGCGCTGGGAAATATCGAGCCGGCACTGGAACTCGCCGATAGCTGCCGCCGACTTGACCCATTTCATCCATGGGTAGACTGGGTTACCGGAATTGCCTATTACCGGGCCAGGAAATATGAAGATGCACTCAAAGCATTTTGCAATATGCCAATCCCCGCAGACGAAATCGACGGCTGGATAGCCGCCTGTTACCAACGCCTGGGAGAACTTGACAAAGCATCCAGACATTTAGATTGGTACCTTGATACCGCACGAAAAAATATGTCGAAACTTCCCGCGACACTGGACGAATGGAAGGAGATTTGGAGTTCGGCCGCTTCTTTTCGTTATCAAAAAGGTGTTGACTATCCATTTGAGGCATTGTGTGAAGCCGGTTTAAAGCAGGTTGTGGAAAAATCGACCAGTAATCAAGTTGCCGAAAATATTCACAGTATTGCGGTTTTGCCTTTTGACAATTTATCCGGGGATCCGGAACAAGAGTACTTCAGCGATGGTATTACCGAGAGCGTTATTATCAATCTGTCCCTGTTTTCGGGATTATTAGTCAAATCAAGAAACTCCAGTTTCGCGTTTAAGGAGCAAATTAAAAGCCTGGGCGAGATATCAAAAGAATTAAATGTAAACTACGTGGTTGAAGGGAGTGTTCGCAAGTCGATCGATCGTATTCGTATCACGGTTCAACTGGTGGAAGCGGGCAGCGGAAATCAGATTTGGGGCAAGCGCTACGATTCTGATTTATCAAATTTATTTGATCTCGAAGAAGAACTGAGCCGTACCATCGCAGCAACCGTGACTGGCCAGATTGACTCCGATTTGCAACGTATTGCGATTTCGAAGTGCGCTGCGGATCAAAAAAGCTACGACCTGCTATTGAGTGGTAAATTTCATTGTTATAAATTTACTCGAATAGATATGGTAATCGCGCAGGATAAACTTAAAGCCTGCCTGGTGTTGGATCCGATGAATGTTCAGGCCCACGCTCTGTTATACGAATGTCATATAGTAAACTGGTTGGAACGCTGGGTAGTGGATTACAAACAGGCCTTTGTATTGGCTGGAGAATACATTCACAGGGCATTAAAGCTCGGTCCTGAGGTTGTCATGGTGCAGATATACTATGCCGAGTATCTGATCTTTTGCAGAGAAAATGAAGCCGCTGTGCACCATGTCGAAAAGGTCCTTTCTATAAATCCCAACAACCCCGATGCCCTTGCGACAAAAGCATTTAACTTGATTGCAATCGGTGAATATGAATTCGCCCTCGAAATGAGTAAAAACTGTCTGCGACTCGACCCCTATAACCCCTGGGTAGACTGGGTTATCGCTGAATCCCAATTGTTTACCGGCAATCCCAGTGAAGCTATAAAAACTATTTTAAACTCGAAAACCTCGATCTCCTATCTGAAGGCGTTGCTTGTAGTTGCTTATTCGAAAACCGGTGATGAAGCCAGAGCAAAAGAAACCATGCAGCAATTTTTACAGTTGTGTGGTAACACAATGTTGTCGATGCCGGTGAACAGGGATGAGTGGATTGAGTACTGGTTGGATAACTTACCGTATCGAGATACAGAATTGGTGAACGAATTGATTGGGCGATTAATGGAAGCTGGTTTGTGTGATGACGTTATAGACCAATCTGGTCTAATGCCTTCAATCGCAGTACTCCCATTCGAAAATATGAGCGGCGACCCCGACCAGCAATTTTTCGGCGACGGCATCACTACCGATGTCATTTCGATCTTGTCCAGGTTTCCTAAAATTCGCACCGTGGCACGTCACTCGACTCTGCAATACCGCGACCAAAGGGCATCAATTACCGACATAGCCCAGCAACAAAATGTGCGGTATATCCTCGAAGGCAGCGTACGTAAAAGTGGCGATCGAATCCGTGTTAGTGCAAATCTTATCGATTCCGAAATCGAAGAAAATTGCTGGAGCGAACGCTATGACAGAGCGCTGGATGATTTTTTTGCGGTGCAGGATGACATCACCAAAAATATTGTCGCCGCAATGAAAGTTCACTTTGAGCAAGGTGACCAGACACTGCATCGGGCAAACGGTACCCGCAACATCAAGGCCTGGGAGCTGGTGCTTAACGCAAGCGAGCTGCAGGACAGCTATGTTCACCAGAATATTCTTGAGGCGCGAAACCTGATCAATACGGCCCTGGAAATAGACCCTGAATACTGCTTCGCCTGGGTGAGCCTGGGGTGGATTTACTGGCAGGAAGCTTACACCGGATGGTGCGAGTCCTTTGAAGATTCGATCATGCTGGCAGAAAATGCGGTAGACAAGTCGTTGGAACTGGAACCTGGAAGTGGTGATGCCTGGATCTTAAAGGGTAACATTCTGATATTAAATAACCAGGCAGAAGCGGGACTCGAGGCCGGTAAAAAAGCATTAGAACTTGAGCCCGGTAATGCCGAAATCCAGATGTTAATGGCCTATGCCTACTGCCATATCGACGAGTTTGAGTTGGCCAGTGAACACTACCGGACAGCAATGAATCTTTGCCCGGTCTGTCCAAACTGGTTTTATCTGGTCGGAGGTGAAATAGAACTAAATATCGGTAGTCCGGATAAGGGCATCCAGCTCATCAGGCAATCTATCGACGTTGAGCCGGATTCACCGTTAGCTCGATTTTATCTGATTAACGCCTTGTTGGATCGCGGTGAGGATCCAGAAGCAAGGCAACTGGCGCAAGAAATCCGCACGCTGGATAATTCAATCAAAGGTAAAGGTCTGGTGCGGATGCATAGTCAGCGGAGCGACAGACGCAAACGCTTTCAGAATAATTTAGTTAACATGGGATTCGAAGCTTGAAGGGGTGCCTGGTGGTTATCACTGAATCCCATCGAGACCCCTCAACTCGACGAGCAGCTCAGATGCCTTCTCGTAATCGAAGTCATCTATAAAGTCTTTCATGGCGTCAAATAAAGGGGGTAAGCTTCGAGTCTTCATTCCAGAATCATGGGTAAGTCCACGTTGAGCTATGGGTTAATGAAAACACAAATTACTGAACTATTTAATATCCAGCATCCCATTATACAGGGTGGTATGCATTATGTCGGCTTTGCCGAGCTGGCATCGGCGGTATCAAATGCGGGGGGACTCGGATTTATTACCGGTCTAACTCAGAAAACACCCCGGGACCTGGCACAGGAAATAGCACGTTGTCACGATATGACCGATAAACCCTTCGGTGTCAATTTAACGTTTTTACCGGCCTTTACCGATCCGCCTTACGCAGAATATATCCAGGCGATTATTGAGGGCGGTATAAAAATTGTCGAGACCGCAGGTCGAAGCCCTGAAGCCTATATGCCAATGCTGAAAGATGCCGGCATCAAGGTGATTCACAAATGTACTTCGATACGACATTCGCTCAAGGCCGAACGTATCGGCTGTGATGCCGTGAGTGTCGATGGATTCGAATGTGGCGGACATCCGGGAGAAGACGATATTCCCAATATGATTCTACTGCCCCGCGCTGCACAGGCGCTATCGATTCCCTTTGTCGCTTCGGGTGGTATGGCAAGCGGATCACAACTGGTAGCAGCATTAGCATTGGGTGCCGATGGCATCAATTTGGGGACCCGTTTTATCGCCACAGAAGAGGCACCGGTTCACCAGAATGTTAAAAATGCGTTAGTGGCGGCCAGTGAGCTCGATACCCGCCTGATCATGCGTTCGATTCGTAACACTGAGCGGGTACTGGCTAATCCGGCGGTCGATCGTATTCTGGCCAAAGAACGGGCTTTGGGTGATCAACTCAAAATTGACGATATCGTTGACGAAGTTGCCGGTGTCTACCCGAAGGTGATGATCGATGGCGATATGGAAATCGGTGCCTGGAGCTGTGGTATGGTGGCAGGGTTGATTGATAATATTCCCAGTGTCGAAGAGTTGATCAGCGGTATCATACAAGATGCCGAAGAAATAATCGAAACGCGCCTGTACGAATTGCTGGCAACGACCGGGAGGGCGTAATGAATCGCGTCCGACTCACCATTGCTAAAGCGGGCGCGTTAGACAGCGACTCTATACCTCTGGCACGCTAAATTGACATACTCTCGCGACCTGTTTATCGCTTTGTGTGCAACGGTGGTTTCGTTTAGTACTTTGTACATTCCCCAGCCGATGTTGCCTTTACTGGCTGATCAGTTTTCTGTTTCATCGAGTCAGGCTGGCCTGCTGATGACGGTCACATTTTTGCCATTGGGACTGGCGCCGGTAGTGTATGGATACTTCCTGCAGGCGATCCCGGCGCGCCTGATGTTGAGCGTCGCACTGGCTTTACTGATGATCGATCAACTGGCTTTCTGTCTGGCTAGCGAATTCTGGCATATGATATTACTACGTGGCATTCAAGGTCTGATTTTGCCTGCGGTTTTCACCGCGCTGATGACTTATTGCGCGAGCATGGCATCGCCGGGAACAATCCGACGAGCCATGGGATATTATATTGCCGCAACGATACTCGGCGGATTTCTGGGTCGCGCAATCGGTGGTTTTTTTGCGACTGATTTTGTCTGGTATGCGGCGTATATCGTCATGGGTTTTGCATTGATTTTACCCCTGTTTTTAATGCGTTTCGCGAGTGCAGATGCAGAGATCAGTTTTTCGAAACTCGATATTAAAAGCGTTTCCCGGGTTATAGCGGACCGCAACTACCGCTACGTTTACCTGGTATTGTCGAGCGCATTTTTTGTCTATGCCGGTATCCTTAATTTAATACCGTTCAGGCTTTATGAAATAGATAATTCAATTTCTCCCGTGTTTATATCCTGTCTTTATATCGGCTATCTGGTTGGTATTCCTATCGCGTTATATTCCGATACTTTGGTAAAAATCCTGGGTGATGACCGGCGGGGATTAATGGTAGGACTTGTATTAAATGCCGTTGGACTACTGTCTTATCTGGGCACTGATTTCTCGATACTATTTTTAATGATGTTCTGTTTTGCCGGAGGCTTCTTTTTTATTCATGCCACGCTGTCCGGTCTGGTGAACCACCTGGCGCGGGAACACAAAGGCGTAATTAATGGCTTGTATGTTTCGATATACTACCTCAGTGGCGCGCTGGCATCCTGGCTGCCGGGCTTTGTCTACGATGCTTACGGGTGGAATACGGTCATTATAATATTGATTGTTCTGTTGGGGTTGAGTGGCTGGTTTGTTACACGCTTGAGATTTGTCGATATTAATCATGCATAAATCACAGGTAGTTCTGGTATCTCATTGATCAATTCGATGATAAAACGGCGATTTTCTGATAGTAGAACCCCCCCATTGTCGTTATGATTTATGGCTGATTTTGACCATGTAAACAAATCTATAATCTGAGAGAGGATAACTTCCAATGTCAAAACCCAAAATTATCGTTACCCGCCGATGGCATGCCGGTGTCGAAAAAGTGCTAACCGAGCGCTTCGATACCCAGTTGAATGAAGACGACCGGCCGATGTCTGTCGCCGAATTGCAGGATGCCCTTAGAAACGCTGATGCGGTACTCCCCACAGTGAGCGACAAGGTTAATGCTGAGGTACTTGGCGCCGAAAATATTCGTGCCAAAATATTGGGTAGTAACGGTGTCGGCTTTAATCATATTGATCTTGACGCGGCTAAGGCCGCCGGGCTTACTGTTACTAATACACCGGAAGTTTTAACTGACTGTACGGCAGACCTGGCGATGACCTTGTTATTGATGGTTGCACGTCGCACCGGAGAAGGTGAACGTCATCTGCGTAGCAAATCCTGGAGCGGTTGGCGCCCGACTCATATGATGGGCACCAGTGTAACGGGGAAAACCCTTGGTCTGATCGGCATGGGACGAATTGCCAGGGCGGTCGCTGCACGCGCTGCGCATGGCTTTGGTATGAAAATCATATTCCACGACCCTTTCCCACCTGGCGTCGAAGATATTCAGGGACTGAATGCAACACAATGTAATTCGCCTGAAGAGGTTTATGCACAGGCTGATTTCGTCTCGTTGCATTGTCCGGGTGGCGAAGCGACCTATCATTTGATTAGTACAGATGCCTTTGCTGCAATGAAACCCTCTGCATTCCTGATCAACAGTGCGCGGGGCGACGTCATTGATGAAGTGGCCCTGGTAAAAGCTTTGCAGGCAGAAGAAATAGCCGGCGCCGGCCTCGACGTATTTGAAAAGGAGCCTACCGTTACCGAAGCGTTATTGAGCATGGAGAACGTTGTATTGCTGCCGCATCTTGGCAGCGCGACTTCTGAAACCCGCTATGCGATGGGTATGCGTGTTGTTGAAAATATCGAGGCTTTTTTTGCAGGAAACGTGCCTCGGGACCAGCTGGTTTAAACTTTAATTAATGGCAAGGGGCTCAAGGCAGAGCCTCTTGCTGACCTTCTGAATTGTCACCATTTCACCGACCATAATCCTAGAATCCTCAGTTGGATCGCGAAAGTATGCACAAGCTCTTGACGCGCCTGGAAAACTTGAAGAATCACTCATCACCAATAATCTGTCATTCTGTCAAAATTATTCATTCCCCCAAAGTAACTTTCCGCAGTTTTCAATGTTATACCCACCGAGTTCGGCAGCAATATGCTGCCCCGATTCAGAGTCTATTTTGTCGATCAAGTTGTGAAACAAGTGTCTGAACCAGATATCGCGCGGTATTACGAAGTCGAAATGTTCCCAACCCAGACTGATGAAGTCGAGGCGAAATTCATTGGCGGTTGCCCGTGTAGCAAGTGTGATGTCGCATTGTTGTAAATTGATTGCGGCAGCGGCTTCGCGGTCTGTAAGCGAATTCGAAGTGGCATTTAAATCATCGATATTGAGTCCATGTTTACTTAAAATTTCTAACAGAAATCGTTGTGAACCAGACCCGGTATGGTGAATATCCCAGCGAAATTTGTGATCGAATACGTTGGGGATATCTGTCAAAGCATTTTGTAATCCTGAATTGAAAAGCAGGCCCTGTTCACGCTGAAAGGCGCGAATTAATATCCAGTTGTTGCTGGTCGAGTATTGTTGTAGCAACGACGGATGCCTGGTTGTGCTTTCTTTAGCCGGACCCCAGTGTATGCAGCAGGCATCCACGCGGTTGGCATTTAGCAATTCGATGCCGGTACGCGTGCTGGTGTTGGTGTAAGTAACTATTGCCTTATTGCCGAGCGATAAAGAAAAATCGTTAATGACGCGATACAATAATGCATCGTCACATCCTGCAATGATCAGTCGATCGCGTAATAATCCATTGTGGCTCGAATCGAGCATCCATTTGTCGATTAACTCTTTCGGGAACATCCATTTTCCGGTGATTTTGGTGGCGGGAATTATTCCCCGGTTAACCATGTCGTATATTTTTTTCTCGTTTAAATGTAAATATCCGGAGACTTGTTTGACGTTCATGAAAACGTCAATCGGATAACGGCTGACGGTGCTCATAGCTGTGGGCCTGGCATAGGATTACCACGGGTTCTTTTTGGCTTGTAATTGACTAAGCAATAAATATACCGAACCCGTTACGGTAAGAAACAGGTGTGCCTGCGTAGTCAATTTTCAAACAGCCGATCAATAAATCAGAATCCCCCCGCGTAATTTCGGGTCGATTTGTCGCAGCTGAGCAGGTTTCCTGGGTCAAATTGTTCCAGGCCATTCGATTTGCAGACTGGAGTGCCATTGAGAAGTTGTACTTTGCTGTTGCAAAACATTGCAATTCAATATCCAAAGGGTCCAGGATAAGTCCGATCGGGCCACTTGGTATAACTATTGCTATCGTTTTTAATGGTGTAAAGCAGTCGCTATTATCCCGGGGGAATTAATGGGCGGAATTGATCTAGACGACTTCAATAAAAAAATGCCGGATTTCTTGACCGTTTCGGCGGTGATGGAAAAACGTGTCTCGAATAATACCTGGATTGACTACAGTTACCAAGCGATTGGCGTTATAGTCGGGAAATCCAACCCGAAAAAACAGGTTAAATTAATTTTTCAGGACGAAGAAGTTGAACATTTTCTCCTGACCGGGATGCAACTCCGGCTACACGAAGATGAATGCGAAAGTTATTACCATAACTTGATGTCGCCGAAGCCTTGTTGCTTTATCGTTGCAGAGCAAACAGAGGATGTGAATGATATGCCGATACCTTATCTGGTGAGCATGAGTTTTGATGAAGTTCACGCCTATCTTGAAGGTGACGAGCAGGTTTATGCAGTCGAAATACCTGCGGAACTGTATCAATGGGTCGAAGCTTTTGTGCTGACGCATTACGTTGCCACTAAAAAGGTCAAAAGAAAACTTAAAAACTGGAAAGAATCATCACCTGAATCCCGTTCCCCAGGTCATAATTTACCATGAGCCAACAGGAACAGGAGGGCGTATTTTCCCGTTGGTCGCGACGGAAATTGCAGACTGAGGAAGAAACCAGGCAAGAAGAGATACTTCTCGAATCGACAGAACCGGATCGGATCAAGAATGAAGCAGTCATCGATGGTGGCAATCTGGATACTGTGGAATCACCGGGCGAGCCGGTGTTGACCGATGAAGATATGCCACCTATAGAATCGCTTGATGAAAGTTCCGATTTCAGCATGTTTATGTCCTCCGGAGTGAGTGACAAATTGCGCAATCGAGCGCTGGGAAAAATGTTTCATGCGCCTGTTTTCAATATTCGCGATGGCCTGGATGAATACGACGAGGACTATACCTATTTCGAAAAACTCGGTGATATCGTCACCTGCGATATGAAATACCAGGTTGAAATGCAGGAGAAGAAAAAACAGAAAGAAGCCGAATTACTGGTAACACAGGAAACTGAGGCAATTGAAGATGAAGAGGGTGGGGAGCAACCGGTATTGCCTGAGAGTGGCCAGGCGGACCAGATACAGGGAGACTTAGACGCCAGTCATAGTGAAACTTCCAGCCGTCCCGAAACTATTGAGACCAAATGTCATGAGTGAAATAAGCCATGCCCGCGATGCAGCGATGTCGGTGCTTGAAGACTACGAGCTGACCCCAACCAGTTTAATCACTTACCGGTCGAATGGGCGCGTAGCGGTTATTGGTGATTCGGCATCGTTATCTTTGTGCCAGGAATGGTCAGATAGTCTGGATATCAAGATGATCACAACTGACAGGAAAATTGAGGTGCATGGGCATCTTGGTGCTTTCACTGTTTCGCAGACAGACAATCATGGGGGGACACAATCATTCGAAGCCGATATCCTGCTTGATCTGTGTGTTGTGCCGATTAATAAGATGGAAATTCTACCGCCGGGCTATCTTCATGTCGTGATCAATGACGAGAATTCATTCGATGTCAAAATGCAGGTTGCTGCGCTGGCTGGCGAATTTGACAAGCCGAAATATTTTAATTACGACTCATCCATCTGTGCCCACAGCGTCAACGGTAAAACAGTTTGTACAAATTGTATCGATGCCTGCCCGGCAGGTGCTATTCAGTCGCTGGCTGAATCGATCCAGGTCGATTCTTATCTCTGTCAGGGGGGAGGGACCTGTGCCACGGCCTGCCCTGCAGGCGCGATCCAATATGCCTATCCGCAAGCGGCTGACAGCGGTAACCAATTGCGCAAGATGCTCGAAGTTTTTCGACAGAGTGAAGGCGATTGCGCCATCGTGGTCTTTCATGCAGAAGAGGAATTTCCTCAGAAACTATTGGTTGAAGCTGACCCTATTTTGCCATTTAGGGTCGAGGAACTGGCCAGTGTGGGCGCTGATTTATGTCTGTCAGCTCTGGCGTACGGCGCCGCACAGGTAGTACTGTTGCAAGGTGAAGACATGCCGAATGTCTCCTTAGCCCAGTTAAATTATCAGCTTAAATGGCTTCGGGTATTGCTGGATGGATTCGGCCTAAAGATCGATACGATCCGATTAAATACTGCTGAAGACCTGTTAAATTTCAGTGCGTCTGAAGATTCGCAGTTGAAACCCGCTATCTACACCATGCCGAACAGCAAGCGCCAGGCGATTTTTCAGGCGGTCGATCATATTTATCAGCAATGTGGAACTAACACAGAAATGGTTGACCTGCCATCGGGTGCTCCGTTTGGAAATGCGCTAATCGATGAAACGCGATGTACGCTTTGTCTGGCTTGTGTCGGTGCTTGTCCGGGTAAGGCCCTACAGGACGGCTCGAACAGGGAAATACCGGAAATATTTTTTATCGAAAGCAATTGTATTCAATGCGGTGCCTGCATCCAGACCTGCCCGGAAGATGCAATTTCTATTTCACCCAGGATGATTCTTGATCGCGAACGCAGAAATCATTCCCGATCCTTAAATCAGGATACACCGTTTGACTGTATCAACTGCGGTAAGCCTTTTGCGTCGACCTCAGTCATTCACAAAATACAGGGCAAGTTACAGGATCACTACATGTTCAATACTGACCGGGCACTCGACCGCCTTAAGATGTGTGAAGACTGCAGGGTGGCCGATATTGTCCAGGATCCCGAAGCGTTTAAGGGAAATTTTGACCCACTAAATTGAGATGTGGGTAATACATTACCCGTAATGGTTATTTTTGGTAATTTTTCACCCTTCTATGCCGGAACGCAGGTTGCTTTATGAGTATTAATAACGAAAACAAAGAAATGACGTCACAAAATGTTGCATTGACCATAGAGGCAAGTGATCTGCTTGGCGCAAAGCCGGTAGTACAGGGGCCCGCTGGTGTTACAGATATCCTTATAGACGAGGAGCAGCGCTATCGGGCGTCGGCTTATGGATTACTGGCGGGTTTGTTACGTTCGTCCCCCGATCAGGCCATGCTTGATCGCTTAAAGGTCCTGGGTAATGCCGGTGAAGAAGAAGGTGACGATTTGTTGCTGGCAATGTCGACGCTGGCGTTGTCTGCGCAACGGCATACGCCGGATGCGATAGAGGACGAATTTCACCATTTATTTATCGGATTGGGAAAAGGCGAAGTCGTCCCTTACGGATCCTGGTATCTCACCGGATTTCTCATGGAGAAGCCATTAAGCGATCTACGCGATGATCTGGCAAGTCTTGGATTTGAACGCAGCGAAAAAGTCGTCGAACCGGAAGATCACGTCGCGGCATTGTGCGAGGTAATTTCCATCATGATTAGCGATGCATCGGATCTATCGGTGCAAAACCAATTTTTTCAAATGCACATGGTGAACTGGCTGGATCGTTTTTTTAGCGATTTGAGTGAAGCTGGTTCAGCGGTATTTTATAAAGCAGTCGCAAGATTTGGTGCGGCATTTATTGCATTGGAGAAACAGTATTTCTCGATGCAAACCTGAGTTTCTGGTAGAACTAATACGGTAATAAACCTTTCGAGGGGAGGAAAATTCGGTGAATAAAACTGAAAAAGAGTTGGATAAAAGTAAACGAGGTTTCATAAAAAAATCCACACTGGCAGGTGCGGGTGTTGTAGCGACGATGATGGTAAGTGGTGAAGCCGTCGCTGAAATAGGTGTTGATGATGAGACGACTCCAGAGAACAAGGGGTATCATTTAACACAACATGTTCTTGACTACTATAAATCGGCTGCCAGCTAAACACGAGGAGATTGAAGATGAGTAAGTTAACTAAAAAATCGAATCGTGTAACCTTGGTCGATTCGAAAAAGGTATCCAATAAAAGTACCGGTGATGCCATAAGTCGCCGCACCTTTTTAAGGAATTCCAGCCTCATGGCCGGTGGAGCTGCGCTGACATCAACCGTTGCCCCGGTGATGATGAAAAAAGCCCATGCAACCTCCACCGCGGGTGGCAATATCGAGCAGGTAAGAACGATTTGCACCCATTGCTCGGTTGGTTGCGGCATTATAGCCGAGGTGCAAAACGGGGTCTGGACCGGGCAGGAACCGGCCTTTGACCATCCGTTTAACAAGGGTGCGCACTGTGCCAAAGGAGCGTCGATTCGTGAACACGGTCATGGTGAGCGTCGTCTTAAATATCCGACTAAACTGGTTGATGGCAAATGGAAGAAAATTTCCTGGGAAGATGCGATCAACGAAATTGGCGACAAGCTGCTCGACATTCGCGAAAAATCGGGGCCGGATTCGGTTTACTGGTTAGGATCAGCGAAACACAGCAACGAGCAGGCTTATTTGTTCCGCAAGATGGCGGCGATGTGGGGCACTAATAATGTCGACCACCAGGCGCGTATCTGCCATTCCACCACGGTCGCCGGGGTAGCCAATACCTGGGGATACGGTGCGATGACTAATTCATACAATGATATTCATTTTTCCAAATCGATCCTGATGATTGGCTCGAATCCGGCTGAAGCGCATCCGGTGGCCCTGCAGCATATTTTTAAGGCCAAGGAAGAAAATAATGCACCGGTGATCGTGATCGACCCACGTTATACGCGTACTGCGGCACACGCGGATCATTATCTGAAAATTCGTCCAGGGACTGACGTACCCATTATCTGGGGCATGCTCTGGCACATTTTCGAAAACGGATGGGAAGACAAGGAATTCATCCGGCAGCGTGTGTACGGGCTCGGTGACGTAATGAAAGAGGTTAAAAACTGGACGCCGGACGAAGTTGAACGGGTTACGGGTGTGCCCGAACGCGAAGTTGCTGCGGCGGCCAAGGCCATGGCTGACAATCGTCCCGGTACCTTTATCTGGTGTATGGGTGGCACCCAGCATACAGTCGGTAATAACAATACACGGGCTTATTGCGCCTTCCAGCTGGCGCTCGGCAACATGGGTGTTTCCGGAGGCGGGGCGAACATATTTCGCGGCCATGATAATGTGCAGGGTGCGACAGACCTTGGCGTGCTTGCGAATACCTTACCCGGTTATTATGGTTTGAGCGCCGGTTCCTGGAAACACTGGTCACGCGTCTGGGATCTGGATTACGAATGGGTGAAAGGCCGGTTCGACTCCGGCAGTTACGAGCAGAGTAAAGGCAAGGATGTCCCTGTCATGAACACCAAGGGTATTCCGGTTTCACGCTGGATTGATGGTGTGCTCGAAGATCCCGCTAACATGGCGCAGAAGGACAACGTCAAGGCGATGATCCTCTGGGGGCATGCGCCCAATAGTCAAACCCGTGGTTCGGAACAGAAAAAAGCGATGGATAAACTCGACCTGATGGTTGTTGTTGATCCTTATCCGACTGCTTCGGCGGTTATGCCCGATCGAAAAGATGGCGTGTACTTGCTGCCCGCGGCAACCCAAATGGAAACCTATGGCTCGGTGACAGCATCGAATCGTTCTTTCCAGTGGCGCTCAAAGGTCATCGAGCCATTGTTTGAGTCTTTGCCTGACCAGACCATTATGTATAAATTGACCAAAAAACTCGATATTTCCGACCAACTGTTCAAGAACATCCAGGTAAACGGCGAGGAGCCATTGGTCGAAGATATTTTGCGTGAAATTAATCGTGGTATGTGGACCATCGGATATACCGGTCAAAGTCCTGAGCGTTTGAAGAAGCACCAGGAGAACTGGGGTACATTCGATTACGACACGCTGAAAGCCGAAGGTGGTCCAGCCGATGGCGATTTCTATGGGCTGCCCTGGCCGTCCTGGGGACCCCCGGAAATGAACCATCCCGGTACGCCGAATCTGTACGATACCTCGAAATCCGTCGGTGAAGGTGGCCTAACCTTCCGTGCCCGCTTCGGTGTCGAACGTAATGGTGTCAATCTACTGGCCGAGGGTTCCTATGGAAAAGACTCGGAAATAAAGGACGGTTATCCCGAGTTCAGCGATAAGGTATTGAAGAAACTGGGCTGGTGGGGCGATTTAACTGCTGACGAACAAAAGGCTGCCGAGGGTAAAAACTGGAAAACCGATCTCTCCGGTGGTATTCAGCGTGTCGCCATCAAGCATGGCTGTTCGCCTTTCGGAAATGCCAAAGCGCGAGCGATGGTGTGGACTTTCCCGGACCCGGTACCGATTCATCGGGAACCGCTCTATACATCGCGGCGAGACCTGGTGGAAAAGTATCCGACCTATGAAGACCGGAAGTCTTTCTGGCGATTGCCGACCCGATACAAGTCTATTCAGGCAACGGACTATACCGGGGATTACCCGCTTATTCTGACTTCCGGTCGACTGGTAGAATACGAAGGGGGTGGTGATGAGACCCGTTCTAACGCCTGGCTTGCGGAATTGCAACAGGAAATGTTTGTCGAAATGCACCCACGCGATGCCAACAACGCGGGTATCAGAGACGGCGACGATGTCTGGGTCGAAGGTGCTGAAGCCTCGAAAGTTAAAGTTAAGGCGATGATCACAAGACGGGTAGGATCTGGCGTCGCGTTTATGCCATTTCACTTTGCCGGTGTGCTCCATGGGGTGGATCTGACGCCAAAGTATCCGCAGGGTGCTGCGCCGTATGTCGTGGGTGAGGCGGCTAATACCGCGATGACCTACGGTTATGACTCAGTGACACAAATGCAAGAATCGAAATGCAGCCTGTGCCGCATTACCAAAGCTTAAACAGCGAGGATATATAAAATGGCTAGAATGAAATTTTATTGTGATGCGGAACGCTGTATTGAATGTAATGCCTGTGTAACCGCCTGTAAGAATGAACACGAAATTCCCTGGGGGGTAAACCGACGCCGGGTTGTGACGATAAAAGACGGGACGCAGGGTGAACGCTCCCTGTCGGTTGCCTGTATGCACTGTTCCGATGCGCCCTGTGCGGCAGTCTGCCCGGTCGATTGTTTTTACACGACCGATGATGGGGTGGTATTGCACGACAAGGACATTTGTATCGGTTGCGGTTACTGTTTTTACGCCTGTCCTTTTGGTGCTCCACAGTTTCCCGAAAACGCGGCGTTTTCATCGCGTGGAAAGATGGACAAATGTACGTTCTGTGCCGGAGGGCCTGAAGAGGACCATAGTTCGGACGAGTACAAGAAATACGGTCGTAACCGTCTCTCGGAAGGAAAGTTACCCATTTGCGCGGAAATGTGTTCTACCAAGGCACTACTGGCAGGTGATGCTAACGTGTTGTCGGATATCTACAGGAAACGTGTTATCAACCGTGGGGCTAGCGTGCTTGATTGGGGTGTCAATTTCAATAAGGCCAAGTTAAGCGGCTGATACTAGCGACTATTGATCGTGATTTGATCGATGCCGACTCGATACAGGGATGTATCGGCATCGGCGTAATACGACAAAAGAAAACTACCTGAGGGTTGTCGCATGGTTATAAAATATTTTGCTCGCCTGGGAAGGGCGTTTGATACAGTCGTTCCGGCATTATTAATCCTGTTTTTCATCGCAATGCCACAGGCAGGAAATGCAGCAACCGAT
This sequence comes from uncultured Gammaproteobacteria bacterium, assembly GCA_964651385.1. Taxonomy (GTDB): domain Bacteria; phylum Pseudomonadota; class Gammaproteobacteria. The sequence continues at coordinate 16,185 of CAZYYM010000074.1, forward strand.
GAAACCGGGGCCCAGGGGGTATTGATTCAGGATCCCGGTTCCGATCTGTGGCGCAATGTGCGACAACGCCAGTTTGCTGAAAAGACCACCCAGGTAAAATCCCGCGAAGCCAATATTTTTATTAATATATCCGGCCAAACCTGGCGTCAGTATCGCATGATGGAATTAATCCCAAAGGCTGGCATAGCTGTAATTATTGGGTTTATCGGCGTCATTTTATTTCGCCTGATCAGAGGTAACATAAAGCTCGAAGGCGGTCGTTCGGGTATTAAGATATTACGTTTCACTTTAAATCAACGCGTTGCTCACTGGAGTGTGGCCGTTCTATTTGTAATACTGGCATTGACTGGAATGATATTAATGTTTGGTCGTCAGGTTATTATACCGATTATGGGTAATGAAGTATTTGGAAGCATTGCAATTGCAGCCAAAACTTTACACGATTACCTCGGCCCGGCCTTCGGGGTTGCCTTATTGTTCCTGTTTCTTTTGTTTGTGCGCGACAACCTGCCATCGTTACGAAAGGATATCAACTGGTTGCTTAAAGGGGGTGGTTTGTTTGGGACGCACGCCAGTGCTGATCGTTATAATGCGGGTGAAAAAGGCTGGTTCTGGATAGCTACATTAGTTGGTGGTGCAATCGTTGGGAGCGGCCTGGTGCTCGACTTCCCCATCTTCGAACAAACGCGTGATACTATGGAGTACTATCATGTTATTCATAGCATTGCGGCTGTGATCATGATTGTGGCTTCATTTGGTCATATATACATGGGAACTGCAGCGTTGGAAGGAACTTTCGAAGTCATGCAAACCGGTTACTGCGATGCAAACTGGGCCAAAGAACACCACGATCTGTGGTACGATAAGGTGAAGGATAGCGGTGATGCGATGGCAGAGTCGGATCAGGCCACGCGCAATAAAGAAGTGGCAACATGAGTAATAAACAAACTGGTAAGGTTTATGAATGAAGACGAGTTTAATCTGTCGATTCGAAAATTTTTAAAAAAAGTCGGCATCACTTCGCAGCGCGAGATCGAAAAATCAGTTCGAGATGCGCTCAGCGATGGCACTTTGAGCGATGATTCACTAGTCAATGTTTCGGTTAGACTCAGTATTGAAAATTGCCCGGAAGATGTCGTCATCGACGGTCAGATAAAACTGCAATAATACCGACCAGCATGAGTGAGCAAGTATTCAGCGACGAAGAGTTCGATATACAGTACCGCTCTATGATTGATACGTTTATCGATCAGGCCAATCAACATGCTGAAAATAATAACCCGGAAAATGTCGGTATGGCATTGCTGTTTGCGGCATCGCGATTTAATGCATTCGTCGTTTCACAGCACGCCGAATCTTTAGC
>CAZYYM010000075.1:0-17488 GCA_964651385.1 uncultured Gammaproteobacteria bacterium
GAGCCAATGCTTTCCTCGCGACTATTAATATTATCACCCGTCATTCGGCGGAAGACCAGGGAACTCGATACTCGCTGACCACGAGCGATCGAACCAACCCGGATGTCACTGATGCTTATTTTAGACTCGGCTACCAATGGGTATAAAATATCAGATATTGCTTATCACCTTCATTCCCGTATTTTTAATTGACGTATTTTTTACCTATTCGCATATTACCTCTAGTTTCACGCAGGCCCAGACTATGTTGCACAATCAGGGCAGAATCATTTCCAGACAATTAGCCGGAGCCTCTGAATTCAATTTATTTACCGGCAATGACCAGCAGATTCAATATCTACTCGATCAGACTGTGGGCACTGACGACATCATTCTGGCTGCTGTTTATGATATTCAGGGAGATCTGATTGCAGAATCCATATCTGATCGTTATAACCCTAAAAAGTCGGGCGATTACTTTTACTACCATCAGGCAATTCTATCGCAAAGTATCGTAGTTTCTGATGTATTTTCTCCAGATCAACTGGAAGGGCCACTAGACAGTAACCTGGGCTGGATTCATATTTATCTATCCAGAGAACGGCTCCAAGCCGACAAGACCAGGATTATTCGAGAGTCGATCATATTTTTTATATTCGTACTAATCATGACCTTGATTCTGACTACCGCCATCAGCCGTGGTATAACCAGACCGATAATTAAAATCATGGAACACTTACGGCGGGTGGAGACCGGCCACCTGGGAGAACTCATCGAGCCGGTTGAATTAAACGAAATAGGCGCCGTACAACGGGGCTTCAATCGAATGTCCCAATCGCTTGTTACCAATCGAAAACATCTCAATGACCGTATCCAGCAAGCAACGCAACAGTTGAACGAGGCGATTACCGACCTGGAAACCAAGAATCGGGAACTCGGCTTTGCCCGTGATGAGGCGCAAAAAGCCAATCGAACAAAATCAGATTTTCTGGCCAATATGAGCCATGAAATTCGTACACCGATAAACGGCATAAAAGGCTTCATCAATCTGATGGCACAATCGGAACTGACACCCCAACAAATACGTTATGCCGATATTATCCATAAGTCGACCAACGACCTGACCTATATTATTGAGGAAATTCTCGATTTCTCCAAACTTGAATCGGGCAAGTTGCAAATTGTAGAAGACCATTTCGACCTGTACGAAATTATCGAACAAACCCGGGATATTTTGTTCATCAATGTACTCAGCAAAGACATCGATTTAATACTGATCATTTACAGCGACACGCCACAATATGTTAGCGGAGACAAACTCCGGCTGAAGCAGGTATTGCTCAATTTGATAGGGAATGCTATCAAGTTTACCGATCGAGGCGAGGTTGTTGTTCGGGTCGAACTGGAACAGGAAACTGACTATGAAGCCGACGTATTGATTACTGTTGAGGACACAGGTATAGGCATTACCGACCAGGATCAGCAGGAATTATTTTCCGCCTTTAGCCAGGTTGAATCCGCGTCCAATCGTCGATTCAGTGGCACAGGACTTGGGCTGGTTATTAGTAAAAATCTGGTCAATCTAATGGGCGGTGATATATCCCTGGAGAGTTGCCATGGCGAAGGTTCGACATTTTCAATTCGCCTACCTTTTTCGATTTCTGCAAATTACCGCACCGAAGAAGTCAGACTTGATTCCGAACTTACCGCTTTGATAATTGCTTCGAAATCCATTTGTCTTCAGGAAATTCAGTCACTTTACGATCGTGCTGGCATCACCACAGAAGGCAATTTGATAAATCCTCAGCAATCTGCCGATATCATCAATTCGCAAATCCGACAAAACTGGCATCTGATAGACCTTATCGTCTTCGATTTGCGCCACCTGCCTTTTAATTTAAGTGACATTATCGATGCCCCTCCTCCGGACAGTTTAAGAATCATCGTCATGCATTACGATCAAAGCCTGGTGCCCGATCTCGACAGCCAAATTTACGATTTTGTTTCCATTGTGACCACCAGCTCTCAATTAAGAACCATACTGAATTCACCACTTCTGGAACACGATACACCGGCAGAAAAAAAACTCACACAGGCTGGCTCAAATTGTAAACAGGTATTACTGGTCGACGACAATTCAATCAACCTGATACTGGGTGGCGAACTAATCCGTCTCTGGGGGCACACTGTCATCGAAGCCCAACACGCCCAGGACGCTTTGATTCATTATCGTAAACATGACTTTGACCTCATCATTCTCGATATCCAGATGCCGGATATTGACGGCACTCAATTACTAAAATTGATGCGAGAGGAAAATCCCGATGACAATACCCCTGTGGTCGCTCTGACTGCCAATATTATTCATGAGGAGGCCAGGCGACTGATTGATCTGGGATTCGATTACTACCTGAGTAAACCGCTAGATGAGGAGAAGCTGAGATCTATACTGGATGGTACTGATTGCATAATTGATATTAATCAGCCCGAACCAGTAAAAGGAACTGAGATTGAAGAGCTGCCTTCGGTCGATCTGAAGAAATCGCTCTTCTTATCCGCAAACAATGAGTCACTGCTAAAGCAGATTCTTGAGATCCTGATTCAGGAAATACCGAACTATCAGAGCCAATTAGAAGAAGCCCTGAAAAAATCTGATATGGGCATAATTGGCACGGTTGTCCACAAAATTCATGGCGTTACCTGTTATGCCAGTCTACCAAAAATACGTGAACAAATACTGGATATACAGAAATTCATGGCGCAGGATCCGCCAATGAAAATTGAAGCCAAAATTCTGCTCATTATTGAAGAACTGGGAAGTATTGGTAAAGCGGCAAAGATACATCTGGAAGCTTTATCCCTCGTTAACGGGTAGCATTGAAGCTATAAGCATTCAACCACAACCATGGCTACCACATAATGTCTTTCGTCAGAAATGGACAGATGCGTACAGCTTATCTGGCTCTGCCTGATGATTTCTAACGCCTTGTCGTGAAAATATAACTCTGGCTTACCATCGTCATTATTCTTCACTTCAATACTTTTGTATCCCACACCCCGGTCAAAGCCTGTTCCTAAAGCTTTGACAGCCGCCTCTTTTGCTGCGAATCGTGTTGCAAGGAAAGCCTCGGGATAAGGCTTTGCCTTAAATTGCTCTTGTTCATGGATAGTTAAAATGCGCTGCGTGAAGCGCTCACCGTAGCGTTGGTATAAGTCTACAAACCGAACAGTCTCGGCTATATCAACCCCTATTCCAGCAATCATGCGCGGGCTTCGAGTATTAAGCGTTTCATTTCTCTTACGGAATGCGCCAGCCCATTAAAAATTGAATCAGCGATAATGGCATGACCTATGTTCAACTCGCTCAAAAGCGGGTTGGCGGCGATTGTTTTGACATTATAATAATGCAATCCATGCCCGGCATTAACCTGCAAGCCCTTGCTATGCGCATAACTGATAGCCTGGTTAATTTTTTCAAGATAGCTAAGTTGTTGCTCACCCCGGGCATCCGCAAAATGTCCCGTGTGTATTTCGATACAAGGGGCAGCACATTCGACGACCGCATCAATCTGCTCAATATTAGCGTCAATAAATGGCGATACTCGGCTTCCGGCCTCAGCCAGCCGAAAGCAGGCCTGCTTTACCTGATCCAGTTGCCCCACGACATCCAGCCCACCCTCAGTCGTCAATTCTTCGCGCTTTTCCGGCACAAGACAAACATCTTCCGGTTTAAGTTGGCAGGCAAAATCGAGCATTTCATCGACAATGGCAATTTCCAGATTTAATTTAGTTTGCACAACCTGTTTTAGCAAATGCGCGTCGCGTTCCTGAATATGACGCCGGTCTTCACGCAAATGAAATGTGATCGAATCTGCACCCGATTGCTCAGCGATTTGCGCAGCATAAACTGGATCCGGGTATCGGGTACCGCGCGCCTGTCGTAATGTCGCGACGTGGTCAATGTTGACACCTAGTGTGATGGCCATGCGTGTGTCCAATTTCTGATTTGAAGGTATATGTCGCGGGATTTTAGCCGTTTTCCATGTAAGTTAAAGTCAATAATGCAACGCATGATGGTTTTGGCGAGGTGCATTACCCGGGGGTTATTAAATTCACCGTCGTTCCAGAGATTGACAAGCTGGCCTTCGATAGCATTAACCGCATCCGACTCACAGGGTATAAAACCACGGCTTGACTGGAAAAGGTAACAGCATTCCGGATCGATCGGATTACCCGATTCTGCATCGACAAAAGCATCGGGCATATAACCCAGAATTTGCATGGCAGATCGCTCGAATCGTCGTAAAAAAATTTCACAATCTATCGTGTCGATATTTGATAATAGTTCATCATACAGAGCAAATATTTCAGTACTGGCCTCAAAGGCTGGTAGAAAAGCTTCTATGAGTTCATTGACATATAACAGCGGTAAATACAGTGACTGCCCAATTTCCGACGCATTGCCTTCGATACCGGTTAAAGTTTTCAATTCCTGACGGCCGACCCAGCTGACCGTTATTTTGCAAAATGGCTGGAACAGACCCCGCAATCGATTGTTTTTCCCACCTTTCGCCAACAAGTTGACGCGTCCGTAGTCATGAGTCAATAAATCAAGCAACAGGCTGGAGTTATGCCAGCTACGTCTGTGTAATACAAATGCCGGTTGGTCAGTGACTCTGGTTTGCATCGGAATAACCAAATGTGGCCAGAGAACGCTCATCATCGGACCAGTCTTCGCGTATTTTGACCCAGAGTTGTAAATAAACCTTGGTCTCTACAAATCGCTCGATGTCTTCACGCGCCAAACTACCTATCTTCTTCAACTGCGAACCGTTCTTGCCAATGACAATCGCTTTTTGCGACTTTCTTTCAACCCAGATGGTCGCGGAGATTCGTGTAAGATCGGTTTCTTCTTTATAGTGATCAACAATGACAGTGATAGAGTAAGGCAACTCCTGGGTTAATGCGCGAAATATTTTTTCACGAATAATTTCAGCCGATATAAACCGCATCGATTTATCCGTTAGCTGATCAGCGGGAAATCGGGGCAATCCTCCGGGTAATTTCTCAACGATGAATGATTCAAGATAGTCGAGGTTATCTTTATTAAGCGCCGATACCGGAATGATTTCAATTTCAGGTACTATATTTGAAATTTTCTGCATGACCGGTAGGCAGGACGTTTTGCTCACCTGATCGATTTTATTCAGTACGATCATAACATTTGTCTGCTTACTGACATGTTCAAGAATTCTTACATCATCACCATTAAAATGACAGACATCTATTAATGTACAAATAAGATCGGCATCAGCAAGCATACTAGTTGCTGCACGATTCATATACCGATGGATCGCTTTATGCTTGCTATCGTGCAAACCCGGAGTATCAACAAAAACGCATTGATACCTTTCTGTGGTTTTAATTCCAAGAATCTGGTGTCGTGTAGTTTGAGGACGGTGGGCTGTAATACTTAACTTTTCACCAACGATGGCATTCATCAATGTTGACTTACCCGTATTCGGTTTACCTATTAACGCGACATAGCCCGTGCGGAATATATCTGTCTCTATCACAATAATTTCATCGAATTATCGGCGGCAACCTGTTCCGCTTTTTTTCGACTACTGCCCTTACCAGTGGATTCAATCGACAGTTCCGGAATACTACATTTAACCGTAAAAACCCGATCATGCTCTTTCCCCTCGGTCTGAATAACCTCATATCCGGGTATTTTAATCTGACGCGCTTGCAATGCTTCCTGTAAACGCGTTTTGGGATCTTTTAGCGATTGAGCATCTGGTAAATTTTTTAGATAATCCTGATACAGGAAAAGCACCGTATTACCAGCCTGTTCGAAATCACTGTCCAGGTAAATTGCACCGATAATAGCCTCGAGCGTATCAGATAAAATAGACGCTCGATGGAATCCACCACTTTTTAACTCACCACCACCCAGTTTAATGTTATTACCTAGTTCTATACCACGAGCAATCTCAGCCAGGGTTTGCTCTTTTACCAACGAAGCGCGAATGCGGCTAAGCTGTCCTTCGTTTGAATCTGCTAACTGTTTGAAAATATACTGTGATATAACCAGGTTTAAGACACTATCACCCAGGAATTCAAGGCGCTCATTATTATTTGTTCTGGAAAAACTACAATGCGTCAGTGCCTGTTCCAGTAGTGCAACCCGGGTGAATTGATAATTGAATAGAGCGTAACAGGTAGCGGCGTTCACCGATCAATCACTAATGTCTCACTAAATTTAGCACCGATAAATAAATTCGCAATCAGAGGCTTGCGCCTTTCGTAATCGATTTTAATCGTAGTTTTACTATTTTTGCGCGACAGCTTAACGTGCTCCCTTTTTATTGAATCGACATCATCGATATTAAATCGATTTTGCAATGTGCTCCAGATAGCACGCTTCGATTTAACATCGATACTGGGGTCTTCCTGAATGCTATTTAAAATTGATCTAATTTGAAAGTTCTCGTAATACATCGGGAAAACTCTAAAGAACGAGAGTATTAGAAATCCAAAAATGCTGGCCAGAATAACCCAGCTGATACTCGATAAACCTTTCTGTCGATGTCGATTAATCATTTTCTTGCTTTCACCTTAGTTCGAAATTCTTGTACCCGATCGTGACAAATCCAGTCCGGTACCACCACTTCGCCAATCCCAATGCATCCATACCAAAACAGCCTTTCCAACCAGATTCTGTTCGGGTACGAACCCCCAGAAACGACTATCATTGCTGTGGTCGCGATTATCTCCCATAACAAAATAATGGCCGGGTGGCACAAACAATTCCCCATCGGCACTGTAGCGAACGTCCGGATTGGTCATGATGGTATAATCCACGTCACCCATTGTTTCGTTAATTACTTTACACTTGGCCTTAATATTATCGCAACCCTGGTTAATTAACAGATCACTGCTTTCACCAAGACCCTGATAAGTTTCCATAAACTCTGTCTTCAATTGTTTTCCATTGATCGACAAGCGACGATTATAGTAACTAATGTGGTCACCCGGCAAACCAACTACTCGCTTGATATAATCCAGCGACTCGTCATCCGGAAAACGAAAAACTGCTATATCACCGCGTTTAGGCTTCTCACCAGGGGTAATCTTGGTATGGAAAACCGGCAACCTCAGGCCGAAATCGTATTTGTTAACCAGAATGAAATCGCCTACCAGTAGTGTTGGCATCATCGAGCCGGATGGAATTCGAAAGGGTTCATATAAAAAACTGCGCAAAATCAGCACAGCAAATAAAACCGGGAAAAAAGATTTTGAATATTCGACCACTATCGGATCGTGTAAGGTCTTGCTGGTAGCTGCCTGCTGCCGGTTCTTTTCAAAAAACAAAAAATCAACCAACCAGACCAGGCCAGCAGCGATAGTGCCGAACAATAAGATAAATTCAAAATCAAAGTGAATCATTAAATTTTTAAACCTCGACTAATACGCTAACTATCGACTTTCAAAACCGCCAGAAAAGCATCCTGCGGAATCTCTACGCTGCCTACCTGTTTCATGCGTTTTTTACCTGCTTTCTGTTTTTCGAGCAATTTTTTCTTCCGCGTCGCATCGCCGCCATAACATTTCGCAGTGACGTTTTTACGAAGCGCCTTAACATTAGTACGCGCAACGATATTGGAACCAATCGCTGCCTGAATCGCGACATCAAACATTTGCCGCGGTATCAATTCTTTCATTTTAGAGGCAAGCTCCCGACCCCGGTATTCCGCATTATCTCGATGAACAATGAGCGACAATGCATCTACTTTTTCACCATTGATCAAGACTTCCAGTTTAACCAGACTGGAGGCTTCGAACCGCAGAAACTCATAGTCAAACGAGGCATAGCCCCGACTTACGGATTTTAGACGATCAAAGAAATCGAGTACAACCTCACTTAACGGTAATTCGAAGACCAGCGACACCTGGCTACCCAGATATTGCATATCCTTTTGAAGGCCGCGTTTTTCGATACATAAAGCGATGACTGCACCGATGTACTGCTCCGGCAAAAGTATATTAGCCTGAATAACCGGCTCACGGATTTCACTGATTTTATTGACTGGGGGCAAGTCGGCCGGATTATGGATCTCGAATACCTCGCCCGCTGATGTTTCAACCTGATATACTACCGTCGGCGCAGTGGTAATTAAATCGAGATCGTATTCACGTTCCAGTCTCTCCTGCACGATTTCCATATGTAACATACCAAGAAATCCGCATCGAAAACCAAAGCCGAGAGCCTGTGAAGTTTCGGGTTCAAACTGCAATGCAGCATCATTGAGTTTCAGCTTCTTGAGCGCCTCTCGACAATTTTCGTAGTCATCGGAACTAACCGGGAATAATCCGGCGAAAACACGCGGCTGAACTTCCTTAAAATCTGCCAATGGTCGCTCTGCAGGGTCCCGACTCGAGGTAATCGTGTCACCAACCTTGGCCGACTCTATATCCTTAATGCCAGAGATGATAAAACCAACATCGCCAGCCTGTAAAACTTCGGACTCCTTTCGTTTAGGTGTAAAAATTCCTACTTTTTCTACAAGGTAGTCTCGACCTGTCGACATCATTCTGATTTTTTGCTTAGGTCGAATGCCACCTTCCATCATTCGAACCAGAATAATGACGCCAACGTAGCTATCGAACCAGGAATCGATAATCAGGGCCTGCGTTTTATGACCTGCCGCACCTTCAGGTGGTGGAATCAGTGTAATTAATTGCTCAAGCAAATCTTCAACGCCATCACCTGTTTTTGCACTGACACCAATCGCTTCGGAGGCATCGAGTCCTATTATTTCCTCAATTTCAAGTTTAACCCGGTCAGGATCGGCGGCAGGTAAATCAATCTTATTTAATACGGGAATAACTTCCAGATCAAGATCAATTGCAGTGTAGCAGTTTGCAACAGATTGCGCTTCGACCCCCTGGGAAGCATCGACTATTAGCAAAGCACCCTCGCAGGCAGCCAACGATCTCGACACTTCATAAGAAAAGTCGACATGGCCCGGTGTGTCGATGAAATTCAACGTGTACACTTGACCGTCCTTTGCCTGAAATTTCAGCGAAACACACTGTGCTTTTATGGTAATACCGCGCTCGCGTTCGAGGTCCATCGAATCGAGTACCTGGCTTTCCATCTCACGTTCGCTCAAGCCCCCGCATAATTGAATAAAGCGGTCGGCGAGCGTGGATTTACCATGATCGATATGCGCAATAATTGAAAAATTACGTATGTTTTGCATTCGCATGGTTATTTTTATCCCCGGATCAATGGCCGAGTAACTCCGGTCAGATGCCAGGTTTGGGTAAGCCAGCACGAGCCTGTTAAAAGAGCGCGAAGTTTACGGCAAAAGGCGATAAATCAACAGTCGAAACGTAAAAAAGTGAGCGCCAGTCCGGTATTTGCAACGTATCAATGCCCGGTGAATCAGATTAGCGCTGCCAGCAAAGCCTTTTCATCAAGGAAATAATGGCAGATCTCGTCATCGTCAATGCATATTACAGGGACTTTACTATCATAGAGACGCACCAGATCGGCATCTCTATCGACATCGATCTCTCGCCATTTAACCGGGCGAACATTGCGGCTAAATACCACCAGTGCTTTGCGCATCGCATCGCACAGGTGGCAATCTTCTCGAAAATAAAGGATTATTTCCAATAAAGCCAATCAGCTGTCTTCAGGACGAATTGCCAGAAATACCGGACCCGAGCGACGTTGTACTAGTAATGCGACCGATTTGCCTGGTTTTAAATCTTCCGTAACACCCTCGAAAGCTGCTATAGAATCTATAGCCCGGTTATCGATCATAGTAATGATATCACCTTTATGAATCCCTGCATCACGTGCAGCACCGGATTCCTCGACACCTATAACCTGCACACCCGAACTAATTTTGAGTTTCTTGCGCGCAGAGGACGACAATGGATTAACACTCATTCCCAAAGCCGTGCTCATTTTCGGTTCTGCTTTGTCCGGCGTGTACGCAGCCTGTGTGATAGAAGTCGGCAACTCGGCAATTTTCACCTTGATATTTTCACGCATCCTATTTCGTATGATAGTCACATCAGCCTTCTTACCTACTGCGAAACGGCCCACCAGGGGCGGCAAGCTACTGGAGCTCGTAACTTTCTTGCCGTTAAACTCAACAATGACATCACCAACCTGTAATCCCGCCTTTTCAGCCGGACTTCGATCAAGCACTTTGGCTACCAACGCCCCATGCGGGTTATCCATGCCAAAAGACTCGGCCAGCTCGCGTGTGACTTCCTGAATTAATACGCCTAACCAACCGCGTGAAACTCGCCCGGTTTCCTTCAACTGGTCAGCCACATCGACAGCCATTTCGATTGGAATGGCAAATGACAGACCCATGAACCCGCCGGTTCGGCTATAAATTTGCGAATTAATACCAATGACTTCTCCATCAAGATTAAATAACGGCCCACCCGAATTACCCGGGTTAATCGCAACATCGGTCTGGATGAAAGGCACATAGTTATCAGAGGGTAAATTACGGCCCTTGGCGCTGACTATGCCCGCCGTAACCGTATGGTCGAACCCAAAGGGCGAACCAATCGCCAGTACCCATGCACCAACTTTCAATTCATCCGAATCACCAAATTCGAGTACTGGTAAATTGTCTGCATCAACTTTTATAACAGCCACATCCGAAGCTTTGTCGGATCCGATTATTTTAGCCACATACTCTTCTCGATTAGCCAGTCGAACGATAACTTCATCGGCTCCATCGATGACATGGTGATTGGTTAAAATATAACCATCACTGGACACAATAAAACCGGAGCCCAGCGATCGCCCTTCGGGTCGTCTTTTACCTAAATCATCCGGGTTGAAAAACTTGTCAAATAATTCGCCGAATGGTGACCCTTCGGGTAATTCCGGCATTGGTGTTTTATTTTCCGAGAGGCGTTTTTTGGGTTTTGTTGTGGTACTGATGTTGACGACGGAATTCTTCGCCTTTTCGACAATGACGGTAAAATCCGGTAGCGAGGCCTGGGCAGCCATCGGCAAACTTAAAACAGCAACCATGATGAATTTGAATAAATACTGGCTCATAATTTTCATTGTTAAATTAACCTTTATGTAATAATTTCATTACCCAACTTAGGACTCAAATCTGATCGATCGGTTCACTGTTAACTTGCAAGATTCGGGGATTAAATTGTCCCGCATGTCCCATTCCAGCCAGTCTGGCAGATAAGAACAATCCACCCAGAAACCCCGCACAAGCACCTATCGGCACCAATATTTCGGAACCACCCGATAGCATTTGCACCATTAAAGCCGTTATCACCAGTAATCCCACCGGCATACCGTAAATCAGCAGACTTGCTCTGAGAAAACTGCGATTCGGTATTCCCAGCAATATATGGTCACCGGATTTCAGTTTCAATGTATTTTCGATTATCAAGGGCTTGCTGCGGTGACCCAATAGCCGTCCTACGGCACCCGTACCGCATCCCGGACTGAGCTCACAATGACTACAGGTGCTTTGCCGTTCCATGCGGATTTCGACGTTTTTCCCCAAGATGCCTACTACGATGGCCTGTTCTTCAATCATGCTAAAATTATATGCCGACCGTGCTTTAACTTCGATCTAAATTTGTGGGTATTTGTTGTCGGTTGTAAAAACATGCTTGAGGGATCAGACGAACATTATCAGGGTTGCTGATAAAATATCGATTCTGCCATGGATTTCACTGTTACTGCCGGAACTTCACCAATTGCAGTTATCGAATAATTATCCATAATTCGGATAAAGGCATTGACCGCACCCATCGATGTCTTGCCACGCTTCATTTGTGGCGCTTGCTTCTCAATAAATATGGATAGCGCTGCCAGGCCATCGGTATAAACCATTTGATGAATAAACTGGCCTGAAGCCGGATCATGCCGTTTCAGTATAGATTCCTGCCGAAATCCCGCGGGTATATTGCTCAATCGCCAGGAAGATTCCTTTATCAGACTACCTGAATTATCGCCACTATGGTAACGAATGAGTGTGTAATTATCGTCAATAGCAGGAGTATTATTGACTGCTACTTGATCATCCTCCCCTAACAGCTCGAGATTGGTAAACATGACCTGCTCAACCACTGCATTGCTATCATTGATTAAATAGGACTGCATCATTAGGGCATTTTCAGTATTGATCCAGAACTTTAAACCATAACGAAACTGATCCTTTGGTTTAATCTGTACCACCACTGTTTGCTGGCCACCAATGCGTTCATATCCAATTACCTCTAAATCGTAGTGCATGCTAATTTTTTCGATATTATCCGGTATGACCAGCGGCGAATAAGTGTTCTTCCGTGAAAAGTCGACGATTACCTTGCGACTGGCAGGCCAAATGCAAGTCAAGTTTTTATCATCGCGAAGGACTTCCCGGGCCTCACCATTAAGCGACAATAATCGTTCTTTTTCTCCAAATTCATCTTTGGTATGCGATATCGACATACTTTCGAGTTGACTCTCCTGCATATAGACGAAATTACCACGATAATTCAGATTTCGCATCGCATCCGACATCGATTGAATCCATTCCATTGCAGTCCTGTTTTGAGCCTGCGCAGCAACTATGGGCAGAATACTAAACATTACTAGAAACAATCTCAAAGCTGAATTCAATTTAATCACACCTTGCTTCATATTACGGACTATTGCTCAGAATCAAATCCGGCAACGCGTACCTGGGGAATCAACCCCTGCATCGGGACCGAATACTCGGTGTGATTAACCAGGTAGGCATTCAACTTTTGCTGCAGAGCTGGAGAATCCTCCGCGACTTCCCATCGCAGACCTCTATTCAAGCGGGACGAAACAGCCACAGCATTGCCCCGTACTGGCGAAGTCAGACGGTTAATCTTCGCCTGACTCACCGAGACTACTTCGGTAACAACCTGCTGATCTTGAGTCAGGATTGACGTCGACTGCCACAGCGTAATTGATACGATAGCAACAGAGGCCGCAACAGTTAATCCGGCCAGCGGTTTTATTTTAGTCCAGCTCCAGAAAGCAGCCTTTTCACCGACACCTTCGACTCTACCCGGCCCGCCTGGATTTTCGGACTTAATTTTTCGAACCTGAGACATAATTTGATGACTCAGGTCGGTATTGATTTTTTCGGGTAGCTCATGGCGCATAATATCGCCAATCATCTGATAACGTCGCATCTGATACTGTAAATTGACATCGCTGATCACATGGTTGAGTACCGATTGACTGGCTTCGTCATCCGAATATTGATCCAGAACTACTGACAATTTTTCATCTAAATCACTCATACATTGCTCTTTAAACCGTCTATATGCTGTTTAATCTGCTACTTAGTCACTCTAGTAGTGGTCTAAGTTCCTTATCAATGAAATCTCGAGCACGAAAAATTCTCGATCGAACCGTGCCAATTGGACAATCCATCACATCAGCGATTTCTTCGTAGCTTAATCCTTCAATTTCGCGCAAAGTAATAGCCGATTTCAGATCACTCGGTAATGCCTCAATGGCTTCGAAAACGGTGCGCTTGATTTCTTCGGTGAGCAGCAAATTTTCCGGCGTTGCATACTCTTTTAACCCCGATTCACCTTCGAAATGCTCTGCGTCTTCTACATCGACCGAATAAGCCGGTGATTTTCGGGCTCTCGATGCGAGATAATTTTTCGCGGTATTCGCGGCAATTCGATAAAGCCAGGTATAAAACTGACTATCACCACGAAATTTGCCGATTGCACGATATGCCTTGATGAACGCATCCTGCGTAATATCGTAACATTCGGTCTGATCGGACACGAAGCGGCCAACCAGATTCACTACCTTGTGTTGATACTTTTGAACCAGAATATCAAATGCTGCGGTGTCACCCGCCTGCACGCGCTTTACAAGTTCTGCGTCAAGCAGATTTGTCCCCATTTATAACCCTAACTTGTTATTTTTTACCTGCTCAGTCACACAGGTTCGTTAAAATTCATCGAACGCAAGACACAACGAGGCAAACGCTAATGTTAGCATTTGTTCAGATATCTCCAGGTAATATATTCCGAATTGCAGATTAGAGACATTTGGATCAATCAAAAGTTCTCGCATAGTGCCTATATTTGAAGCTGGATTATATCCCGAAGGTTCACGCATTGCAGCGCGAATCTCTTTGAGTTCGTTATCGATTCGCATTAATCTATCGACATTCGATAGTGGTCTGATATAAAACATGAGTAAACAACTTAAATTCGATATCGTAATCGTCGGTTCCGGTGCCGCAGGTTTGTCTCTGGCATTAAATCTGCCTGACCATACCTCGATTGCCATCCTGGCCAAAAACAGCTTTGAGCAGTATGCCAGTTACTTTGCTCAGGGCGGTATTTCCGCAGTACTCGAACCCGATGACAGCATCGATCAACATGTAGAAGACACCCTGATAGCCGGTGCTGGATTATGCGACGAAGCAATCGTATCTTCTACCGCAACTGCCGGAGCCGACCGCATTCTCTGGCTAGCCAGTCTAGGCATGCCATTTACCCGTGACCGCCAGGATGTGAGTAGCAGTGGATACCACCTTACCCGTGAAGGCGGCCACAGCAAAAGACGTGTTGTTCACGCTGCCGACGCAACTGGAAAGGCTTTGCAGCAAACATTACAGGCACATGTCCTGGAACACCGCAATATCAAAATCTTTAATCACCACAACGCCATAGATTTGATCTGCGATTCAAACAAATGTCAGGGTCTCTATGCCTACAACAGCGTGGATCAACACGTCGATGTGTTTTCAGCGCAAAAGGTAGTCCTCGCGACAGGCGGGGCCAGCAAGGTATATCTCTATACCAGCAATCCTGACGGATCAACCGGCGATGGTATCGCCATGGCCTGGCGTGCCGGCTGCCGGGTTGCCAATATGGAGTTCATTCAGTTTCACCCCACCTGCCTTTATCATCCCGAGGCAAAATCGTTTCTGGTTACTGAGGCGCTTCGCGGCGAAGGAGGTAAATTGTTGTTACCCAATGGTGATCGATTCATGCAACGCTTTGACAAGCGTGGCGAACTGGCACCACGAGATATCGTTGCTCGGGCTATCGATCACGAAATGAAACGGCTGGGCAGCGTTTGTGTTTATCTCGACATCAGCCATAAGAGTCGCGCCTTTATAAAAGCGCATTTTCCGACTATCTACGAGCGCTGTCGGGAATTTGATATCGACATCACCAATCAGCCGATACCTGTGGTACCTGCGGCGCATTATACCTGCGGCGGAGTAGTCATCGACTCAAGTGGTAAAACTGATATCAACAATTTGTATGCAGTCGGCGAAGTGGCCTACTCCGGTTTGCATGGCGCTAATCGCATGGCTAGCAATTCTCTACTTGAGTGCCTGGTGTTCGCAAAATCCGCTGCTGAGGATATAAGCCAATCGCTCTCCCACAAAGTGAAACTGGAGAAACTGCCGGGCTGGGATGAATCGCAGGTTACCGATTCGGACGAAGATATCGTCGTCGCGCACAATTGGGACGAATTACGACGTTTCATGTGGGATTATGTCGGCATCGTCCGTACCAACAAACGACTCGAACGCGCGCTTAACCGTACCAGCTTATTAAAGCGCGAGATCAATGAATATTATGGCAATTATAAGGTTTCGGGGGATTTGCTAGAGCTTCGTAACCTGGTTGTCGTAGCCGAATTGATTATTCGATCCGCATTACAGCGCAAGGAAAGCCGCGGATTGCATTTTACCCTGGATTATCCCGACATGGATGACAATTGCCTGCACCCCACTGTCCTGGTACCGAAATTCAATCACAACAAACAGGCAAAAGTATCCCTGGTAACCACTTAGAACAATTCCGATTAGCCATTGCATGAAACAACGCATGAACCATCAACGATCAATATTACTGCCAAACCAGGTTTAGTCACTCCCAGCACAAAAGGTAAAAGAACAATGTGGGATCAACAGGAAATAAGCTTATCTGCCAGAAACCGCGGATTCCATTTAATCACCGGCGAAATTCTGCAACAACTAGAATGCATACAATCAGTCGAAATGGGCCTATTGCATCTTTTCATCAAACACAGTTCGGCTTCACTTTGCATCAACGAAAATGCCGATCCGGATGTCCGGCACGATGTGGAAGCGCATTTTAATCAATTCGTGCCTGAAAACGCGCCTTACTACGACCATACCCTGGAAGGCAGTGATGATATGCCGGCGCATATCAAAAACATCACGATAGGATCAAGCGTATCTATACCGATTTCAAACGGTATCTTGAGCCTTGGCGTCTGGCAGGGTATTTATCTGGGTGAGCATCGTAACCATGGCGGTGCCCGGACGGTTGTGGCTACAATTTATGGGCTAAGGCGTTGATGGTTTGTTTGATGATCATAACGCCTATATTTGGCACACATCCTTAGTGATCATTCAGAGACCGATCACCTTGGCGATTAGCCATATTCTGGTAGGCAGGCACCCCGTAGCGCCAGTTCTTAGGGAGCAATGAATGCACCCTCTTCGGAGGATACTCGCAGTCACCATCAAATCGGGATAATACAAAGCATTGAGGTTTATGATTTGCTATCAGGCCATAAAACCGGAAAATGCGAGGTCATTAGAACTTTTTAGCTTAAGTCAGGAAAAATTTATGAAAATAATATTACTGGGACCACCGGGTGCGGGAAAAGGCACGATTGCCAAGGTACTAACGCAATACGACGGTTCGGTGCAGATATCAACCGGTGATATATTACGCGCTGCTGTTGCCGCCGGTACCGAACTCGGTAAACAGGCGGAGGCAGCGATGAGCGCTGGAAACCTGGTCACCGACGAATTGATTATGGGCATCATGGAGCAGCGCTTAAAAGAAGATGACTGCAAGCGGGGATACTTGCTGGACGGCTTTCCCCGCACAATTCCACAGGCTCAAGCCCTCGGGGCACTGCTCGAGAAAATGGGCGAAAAGCTCGATGCAGTACTCGAACTGCAAATACCCCGTGATGTCATTATCGACCGTCTGACCAACCGGCGTACCTGTACTCAATGTGGCGAGATATATAACATTAAATCCAAGCGCCCCAAAGTGGAAGGCGTCTGCGATGTTTGCGGCTCAAATGAAATAATACAACGTGATGACGAAACCGAGGAAGCAATTAACAATCGGCTACAGGTTTACGAAGCGCAGACGGCGCCACTATCTGAATTTTATAAAAACACCGGCTTACTGGTCAGTGTACCCACATCAGACAAAGAGCCGGTCATGGAAGCCTTGAAGTTGCAACCAGACAAATAATCTGCGATTGAGATCCGGTCCTTTGAGACGATCGCCTGGCGCTCAGAGGACTGCGGTAAATCTGTTCTAAATTTTAAACTGCTGCATCGTCGACTGCGATGTCAAGGTCTGTTTGGCATATTTATCGCTAGATTTGTTGATGAATACTATCGACTGTTTGACTTACAAATTCCTTACCACT
>CAZYYM010000076.1:0-17335 GCA_964651385.1 uncultured Gammaproteobacteria bacterium
ACGGTCTAGGGGCGGAACGCCGCCCACCGGGCCGTGGGCCCTGACGGCCGCCTGCTCGGCGTGGTGCACCGGGACATCTCCCCCTCCAACGTGCTCATCTCATACCGCGGCGACGTGAAGATCGGCGACTTCGGCATCGCCCTGGTGGAGCACGAGTCCCGCACGCAGGCGGGGGGGCTCAAGGGCAAGTACGGCTACATGTCCCCGGAGCAGGGGGCCGGGGTCAAGGTGGACCACCGCTCCGATCTCTTCTCCGCCGGGGGCGTGCTCACCGAGTTCCTGCTGGGGCGGCGGCTCTTCCTGGGGCGCAACGACTTCGAGACCCTGGACAAGGTGCTCAACGTCCGGCTCGACGTGCTGGAAGAGAACGTCGACGCCCTGCCGGCCGCGGTGGTGGGAATCCTGCGGCAGGCCCTCATGCGCGAGCCATACGAGCGGTTCCAGTCGGCGCGGGAGTTCCACGACGCCATCATGGAGCTGCTCTACGCCCAGAAAAAACGCATAACCAACGAGACCCTGGCGGCCTTCCTGGCCGACCATGTCGTGCCCCACCTCAAGCGGCCCGGCCTGTCGAACATCTCCACCTCCGGCCTCCTCCCCCGGGGGCCTGCCCACGCCCCAATGATCACGAGCCCGGGCACACCTCTGACAGAATCGCTCGAGGAGAGGCCCCGGCAAGCGAGGCGGGGGCGGTAGCGCCCGATTGACCTGCCGAGAGTAATAATACGGGCATGCCGCCTTCAACCGCTACTCTGATACAGCCGAGCGCTTCCTCGGTAAACTTCATGGGTGGCACGACATGACAACAAGAAATGCTCATGAACGGACGGGCGCGCCAGGCGTCGTCTCCCCCGGCGATGATGTGCAGCATTTTTAGCGTATCTACGAGGTGATGCGCTTCAGTCCAACTCGAGCCGATATGCTTTGTGGTGCCCATCACAGCGTTATAAGCGGTGTTGATATCCATCGCGCGGTTATCAGGGATGTCGCGGATAACGTTGGTACGCTGGAACATGTGAATATGTTCACAGTTGTCTGCGATGCGCGCGAGGTCATAAAGATCCTGTGCGGTGGTATCGCGATATTCTTTATTCATCGGGTCGGCGATCATAACTGCAGCGCCGGCAGTAGAGAAATGTACACGCGATCCGGAAAGCTGTAGGTCATGTTTCGACTCCTGACCATATAGCGTGATTTCGCGTTGGCATTTTTCTAGCGTTTCTTCAATCACTGAACGCGGGAATTTAATGCGACCACCTTCATAAACGGCGCCAACTGCCTGGCAGGATTCGATACAATGTTCGGTGGCATCGGCAAAACCGACTTCTGCGAGGATACGATAAACCGTGGTGTCGATTTGGTCGATATCGCCATCGCTGAGCGGGCGATAGTGACCACCGGAAATACCGGCGCGAACCGGTCTTAAATCTTCAGCCAGCGCGGCCTTACGCAATGCGATTTTTGCTGCGCGAGCACCAGAGCGTCTACCCATGTCAGATTACCTCGAATAGAACAACCGTTGTCGAAATTTTAACGGATTAAAAGGCATTCTGAGTCGAGTAGGCGGTAGATTCAAACGATTATTTTTTATACCATGCATTAGATTTAATAATCTATCAGTACTCAATGAAACGACAGCTCCCACCTTTGAATAGCCTGAAGTGCTTCGAGGCTTCAGGACGCCTGCTGAGTTTCACAAAAGCGGCCCAGGAACTGAATGTCACGCAGGCGGCGGTAAGCCATCAAATCAAGGTGATTGAATCCTATCTGGGCGCTGAATTATTTTATCGGTATCCACGTCGCCTGGCGCTGACTGACCAGGGCAAAGCACTGTTACCGGAAGTCATGGAAGCCTTCGACAAAGTTTCCAGCGCGGTACGCGCATTGCAGAAAACCCAAAGTTCGCAAGCTATTAGCGTTCGACTGGCACCATCTTTTGCGGCGAAATGGTTATCGCCCCGACTCAAGTACTTCTGGCAGCATTATCCGGGTATCGATTTGCGGCTTTACCACGCACATCCGCCAGTCGATTTTAGCCACGAGGATATCGACATCGCGGTGACTTATGGTAACGGAGACTGGCCCGGTGTCGTTAGTGAACTCCTGTTGAGCCTCGACTTTTACCCGGTGTGCACGCCAGCTTTCCTCGCCAACGATAAACCTCTAACCGATCTCGCCAATCTTAAATATTATACTTTGCTGCATGACGCCGATTATCGGATTTGGAGTGACTGGCTTAAGCTAGCTGGTCTACAGGATGTGGAGAGCAATCGCGGCACAATTATCGATGATACCAACGTTCTGGTGCAGGCGGCGGTCGATGGTCAGGGTGTGGCCCTCGGTTCGACAACTTTCGTGGGCGAGTTACTGGATTCAGGACGACTGGTGAAGCCATTCGATATCACCCTCAAAAATAATTCAGCCTATCATGTGGTATGTCCGCAAAGTCATCTCGAAAAACCGGCGGTGAAGGCATTTCGCGACTGGTTACTGTCTTTGTAGTAAAAAATGGATATGATCGTGATTTTTATCGAGCGAGTTGATATGACCCACGACGAACTTCGCCAACGTAATCGAAAACTGCGGGCAGAAATTAGCAAAGATAATCAGGTGCGAGCCGGGGATTGCCTTTGTGAACGCATTGTCACCTTACCAGTATACCAGGAGGCGCAACGCATAGCGGCTTATTTTGCAGTGAACGGTGAAATTAGCCTCGACCCTCTAATCGATCATGCTTTAGCGATAGGGAAGCAGATTTACCTGCCTAATCTTGATCATAAGACTTTACGCTTTTCACCCTATTATCGTGATCAGAAAATGCGCATAAACAGATTTAAGTTACCCGAGCCCGATGTTTCTGATGATGAAATGTTACAGGCGGATGAACTGGATTTGGTTTTAGCACCACTGGTGGTATTCGATGCCAATGGAAACCGTATTGGTATGGGCGGCGGGTTTTATGACCGCAGTTTCGCGTTTCGGAAGCAGGGAAGGGGACAGCCAATTTTAATAGGTGTGGCGCACGACATTCAAAGAGTAGATCGGCTGATTCCACAGGAATGGGACGTTAAACTCGATAAAGTAGTGACAGAAAGTACTGTCTATTCTTAGCCCGCCCAGCCCGTTCGAAGTGATATGGATCAGGTTTCACCCTGACCGATCGATATCCGGGAACTGGACAATGGATTTTCAATACCATCACTCATCAGGTTATATATACCATCGAATTATTGGTCGCAACTAAAACCGGCAGCTTTCGCATAATCCGGATTAAGCGTAAAATAGATTTGTCGATCACTAAACCACTGAGAGTTTATTATGCGCCACAGCGTACAGGAACAAGTTATTATCATGAGTTTAAAGCCTCTTTTTGAGCAGGCGGCGGCCGATAATATGTGGTTTTATCATAATTCTGAAGAGGCTGGCGAGGTTTGGGCATCACCCGGTTACCTGCAGAAGGAGCAAAGCGAAGGTCGATTGCTCTGGTCACCGGAACACTGGGAATTACGTAGTCCGATTGATTATATGGCAGATATTCATCGTAAAGCAGGAGAATTAATCGATGAGTACAATGAAATGGCTGAACTACTGCGAGTCCCCCACGTACTGTTGATGGAACAGCAGGATATGGAACCGGGTGCCAGAGTAGGCTGGATTTCCTGAATATTCGTACGAATAATAAAACCCCGGCTTGCCGCCGGGGCTTTTTATTGGTTTAGCACTAGAAATTGAATTTTCCAGCCTGATATAGCTTCGCAGCTGCTTCCCAGACTGGGCCAACATTGCCATCACCGACCGGCTTGCCATCGAGCTTGATGACAGGTGCGATTTCTTTACTGGAGCTGGAAATCCAGACTTCGTCAGCATCCCAGACTTCATCCATGGTAATCACGCGTTCTTCAAGTGGGATAGAACCATCTTCTCGTATTACCTTTAGAATCAGTTGACGGGTTATGCCGGGTAAAATCTGATTGTCGAGCGGTGGCGTTGAAACAAGTCCGTTTTTTACAATATAGGCATTACAGGCACCACATTCCGTCAGTTCGCTATTTTGATTATAGAGCAGGATTTCACCGTCGCCCTTCTGATGCCCTTGTTGGTAATGCAAAACGTTGCCGAGCAGGGAAATCGATTTGATATTGCAACGATCCCAGCGTAAATCCTGAGCAGTCGAGCAGGTGTAAGGCTTGACCAGGCTACGATCGGCAATCGGAGGCTCGGGAATTTCAAAGGCATAACCGAATACGGTTGGTGCTATACCGTCGGGGTAAGCGTGGTTGCGCTTGTTGTCTGTACCTCGAGTAACGTGCAGGTATATTCCCAGGTTACCGTTACCATTTCTCTCCAATAGTGCTACGCAAAGTTCGCGCCATTGATCGTGGTTCCATTTGTGATTAATCTCGATGGCACCGAGACCATCAATCATACGCGAAATATGCGGCCCGAAGCCGACCATTCTACTACCATAAGAGGGGATGACTTCGTATATGCCATCGCCAAATAGAAAGCCCCTGTCCATGGGCGAAATACGCGCTTCTTCGAGTGGCATATAACTGCCATTCAGGTATGCAATGGTCATAACAAACTGCCTCGGATTTGTAGAAAAACAGGGTGAACTAGCGATCGGCAAGTTAATCAGAAAGCCCTTTGGGGGATATAGAGCCAGTATACAATTAAGATTGTACCAGTTGAAATGTTTACAGTCGTTATTGACAAGCCGCGCAGAGAAAAATTACACCTCAAACCCACAGGCTTGACGTAACTCCCGTAAAATCGATTCACCTTCGGTCGCGGGCAATCCATCTTCAGTCCATTCATTAATCCTGGTAACACCATCAACGCTGCCAAACCCGGAAATATATTTCAGTATATTCAACGGATTAATTTCCCTGAGTAAGTCACGGTCGTTCCATATCGATAGAAACGAGATAATGCCATAGGCTCCCCAGTTCGAAACGTCGGCTACGATCAATTCATCACAACTGGTTGCTGCTGGTACGATATTGAGACCTTTCAATGCTTCGCTGACTTTGCCCATGCCGATTTCATTGCCGCCATCGCCGACAGCTATGGTTGGGCAATGTGCCATATTCATAAATGAATCGAAACAGGCAGTACGCGCGCTGATGCTTTCACCGCGCATATTGTAATAACCGCCGTCGGCCGCCTGACCTGGTCGTTCGATTGAGACAATTGCCTCGGGCAGGTATTTGTATAAGGCAATCAGTGCCTCGTGCTCCCGTTCATTGTGATCTCCCACTCGAATTTCGTGGACACGGTATTTTGCTGCCAGCGCTTGCGATATAGGGCGTCCACAGACAATAATTGGCGTAGCTCCCAAGGCTTCCAGCGCATCGTATAATGCGATTGTGCCGACAGGTCCGTCGGTTTCGAAAGTGTCGACTACCGGGAAGCCGGTACCGATAAATACATGGCCGGTACAGTTTCGCAGTATGCTAGCGGCTCGCAGGCAATATCCCGGCTCCAGATGCGCTTGCACGGTTTTCATGCCACGCAAGTCACGCGCGACCAGAATGTCTTCGATGGTCTCGCTGAGCGTCTGATCAGAACTGAACTTGTTCATAGTGTGCAATGCTCTCTCTAATTTATATTTATCGGTTGTATACGTTGGTAACGCGATTTTTCCAGGCAATGCAGGTTGTGTGCCTGTTCGATGCTGATCGCTTCAAAGCGGGCGGTGGCGCCCGGTGCCAGCTGTGCCAGCCTTGCCGTATCAAGCGGAATGACCGATCCTATTTTCGGGTAACCGCCGATCGTCTGACGGTCATTCATTAGTACGATCGGTTGGCCGTCAGCTGGTATTTGTATTGCGCCATGGCAGATGCCTTCGGATAGCATGCCGACCATACTGGAATGGATGATCTCACCTTCGAGTCGAAAACCCATGCGGTCGCTGCGTTCGGTAACCTGGTAATCCGAATTAAAGAACCGCCATTGTTGGATATGGTCAAAGGCGTTCTGTTGATAGCCTTTGACAACCCGCAATATTGCCTCTTTACCATAGGCAGGTTGATAGGCTGGATCCAGTTTCAGATGATGGCTGACAAAGCCGGGTTGACAGAGTAAGACATCGCCTGCCTGTAGTTTGCCACCGTGCAAACCGCCAATTTTTTCACGCACCACGGTCGAACTGCTACCAAAACTGGGCTCGATATCAAATCCTCCTGCCACTGACAGATAAGCGCGAACGCCCTCGGTGGCGAAACCCATTTCGATCCTGTCACCCATTTTTATCACATGGGTTTGCCACTGATCAATGGTGTCGCCATTAATCTTGCAGGGGGTGTTTGCTCCGGTGATGGCTACGACCGTTTCGACATTGGATTCCAGTGTTAATCCGCCAAAGCTGACTTCCAGGCTACTGGCATTGACGTCGTTGCCGAGCAGTCGGTTTGCCCAGTCGTACGCCAGGGAATCGAGCGGGCCGCCGGTTGTCAGTCCGAGATTATGCGCGCCATATCGGCCACGGTCCTGTACCAGCGTGAGCAGGCCCGGCTGTTTAACGATAAAGCCGCTCATAGTTCGCCGCCAAGTTCGAGGAACTCACTTCGTTCGACGGCTTTGAAACGAACTCGATCACCAACCTGAACCGGCATACTCGGTTGTTGTTCGGGATTGAACAGGCGAGTCGGACACAGGCCGATCAAGTTCCAGCCCCCGGGCGATTGTGCCGGATAAACGGCTGTCTGCCTATCGGCGATGGCAACGGCGCCGCGAGGTACTTTTTGACGGGGTGTCGACAGGCGTGGGGTGGCAATGCGCTCGTCTACTTCACCCAGATAGGCAAATCCGGGAGCGAAACCGATAGCATAGACTCGGTATTCGGACTGTTGGTGAATAGAAATCACGTCTGCTGTACTGATGCCGCCTCTCGCGGCGATGATTTCCAGGTCGGGTCCGGATTCTTCGCTGTAATAAACCGGCAATGTGATCAATTCACCGCTGGCAATGCCATCAGAATCGAGGTTTGAAATGGCCTGCCGCAAGCGGCTGCGTACTTCGAACGGATCGCTTTTGTCGAGGTTATAAATAACTAACAAAGAAGCGTAGGAAGGCACCAGGTCGACGATAACTTCTGTCATCTGTGACTGAATATTGGCCACTGCGGTCTGAATTTGTGACGATACTTGCGGGCTGGTATGGTCTGCAAAATAAATAATGAAGGCATCCTGACCGGCAATTTCAATTTTCAAAGGCATGGACAGTCTTAGTTCGCGTTGCTGTGGATAATATTGCGAATCTCGATGATAGCGGCAATTCCTTCTGCGTTATCACCATGAACACAAAGTGTATCGGGTGTCAGATTCAAGGTATCCCCGCTGACTGTAGTGACAGTCCCCTGATTGCAAATCTGTTCGACCTGCGCGAGCATTTTCTCACGGCTATGCACGGCGCCGGGTTTGGTTCTGGCGAGCAGTTTGCCATCGTCGTCATAACAGCGATCGGCGAACGCTTCGAACCAGAGCTCAATACCGAGGGCATCTGCTTCTTTACGATGGGTTTCGGAGTCGGCTGTGGCTTGCAACATGAGGCGTATGGGGCGGTGATAGTCGGCAATCGCCTGCATGATTGGACCTCGGACTTCTGCCCTGGCCATCATATCATTGTACAAAGCGCCGTGAGGTTTGACATAGCCAAGGTCGAGACCCAGGCTTTTAGCCATGCCGTCAATCGCGGCAACCTGGTAAGTAATGAAGGCGGATATTTCGTCGGCGGAACAATTCATCGAGCGACGGCCGAAGCCGACCAGATCGGGGTAGGCCGGGTGGGCGCCCGGCATCACATTGTTTTTCTTCGCCATGGTCAGTGTTTTATACATGACCAGCGGATCACCACCATGGAAACCGCAGGCAATATTGGCCTGATCGATATGCGGCATGACGCTGGCGTCATTGCCCATGGTCCACGAGCCGTAGCTTTCGCCCAGGTCACTGTTGAGTAATAACATCGCAGAGTCTCCTGTTACATCACCGCCAGGTGGCTGTTGG
The DNA here is from genome assembly GCA_964651385.1 of uncultured Gammaproteobacteria bacterium. GTDB lineage: Bacteria > Pseudomonadota > Gammaproteobacteria. Next base: position 8,010 of record CAZYYM010000076.1, read on the forward strand.
GTAAATCGGATACCAGCATGCAGCCGGGAGAATGGGTGATACAAAAAGGTGGTTTTGCCTGTTCGAGTGCTACCTGCGGGGTCACGCCACAAGCCCAGAATACGGGTACTTCATTTTCTTTGATAGTGACTGCGTCGCCAAATTCAGGGTGGTTGATATCGGCTACACCGATTAGGCCAGGGTTGCCGAAATGAATCGGCGCGCCATGTACGGACGGGAAACGGGTGCAGATCTGGATCGCTCGAATGGCATCTGAAGGTACCATGGGTCGCATACTGACGACCATATTTCCACCGAATCTGCCGGCTTCGACGCATTCGATGTTGGTGCGATACATCGGTACGTTGACACCTTCACTGACATTTCGAATTTCCAGTCCGTCGGCAATTAGAGCTTCCTCAAAGGAGAAAGAGCATCCGAGTACAAAAGTCACCAGATCATCGCGCCAGAATTCGGTTGCATCGGTGATTTCCTGTTTTAGTTCACCGTACTCGAAAATCCGGTAGCTGGGGAGATCGCTGCGGATATCCAGGTCTTCACCCAGTTTTTTTATACCACTGTCACCCGGTGCACTGGACAGGCCAATCAGTGGGCAGGGGCGTGGATTGAGTTGGCAGAATTGCAGGAAATCATTGGCCCAGTCGGCCGGTAATACACAAAGGTTACCCTGCACGAAACCTTTTGAGTATCCGGAAGTATTGCCGGTAAATTCGCCGGAACGTATCAGCTTGCGAAGCTCGAGAGGTGAAATGTCCTGGTTCATTGTGTCCGCTGTATTGATATTAAAGAATAGAATAGTAACTGTTTCGGGGTGGCGAATACAATCGATAGCAGCACGAGCGGGAATATAGTGAATAGGCGTGCTTTATTAGAAGACCAGTGCTGCAAGACAATGGTGCCAACTCACCAATGGTGCCAACTCTAACTATATTAAATTCATTGATTCCTCTGTTTAAAGCGGTAGCATAGTTGCTCATCAAATCACCCTGCAATGAACCGAAACGAAAACTGGACTCCGGAATCTTGGCGCTTAAAAAGTACCCCCTTGATCACACCATTGTTGACGGCGAAAACGTTGCCGTTAGGCTCGACCACGCTTATGCCGTCTCCGCAATGGGCATCGATGAGGCGATCAGCGAGTTATTGGCCAGACACGGGGACAACATTGGTTTAATACCCCTGTCGGGAATGTCGGGTGGCGCAGGTGTGTTTCAGGTTGATTCAAATAGAGCGATTGTTGGATTGCACATTCAGCCCTGTTGGGAACCAGTCGTAAAAATTCAAAATCAGGTTGATGTCCGTCAGGTGAAATTGGACGAAATATTGATTGACCAGCAGCATAAATGGATTTATGCCGGTAGTGCCGTCAATTTAAATCAGCTCAACCAGGCTTTGGCGGGCGAGTTGGGTCCGCGGTATCGAGTACTTGGGGCCGATCTGACCAGTTATACCTACGCCCAGGTCGGCGCCAGTTTCATGACCGGAGGCATGGGGCCGCAACGGCGATATTTTAGCGATAGCGTCCGGCAGGTTATCTTGCATAATGGTGAAACGCTGGAACTAATAGAAGGTGACAGGCTAAACCACTATGCAGGCACATACGGCTGGACGGGAATCGTTACGGCGATTTGTTGCCATTTTGTTGAATTGCCTGAAAATGAAGTGGCATTTGCTCTACCCGTTAATAATTCGCCGGAGGATCTGGCCCGATTGCTGGCGCATTTCGCACCGCTCACGCAATTGACTGTAAGCGCAGATTCTGTGGTGACCAGCCATGCCGGTGGTAATTTGATTATGGGACTGGAACATATAACCTCCGACGCCATGCAGCCATTTCTCAATGGTGGTGATCATGCGTTAATAAACAGGGTTGTTCAGTTAAAAGCAAACTGTGAAGGAGCCGGGGCTGACGGCCTTGTATTTGTCAATGGATTTAGTAATCTGGATACCGGCGAGTTTTTATTTACACTGGTCGATGATGGTCGAACCGAGGTCGATACCATTGCCGGTATAAAGCTCGAGTATGCCGAAATATTCAAAGACCCTGAACAAATGCGAGCGGTACGCGAAGGCATACCCTACGCGGCGCGGATGCAGGCGCCGGAAGGTGCTTATTGCTTCAAAGGGCATACCGATACCAATGTTCGTTTAAACCCCGAAAGCGTCGAACAGTCGATGCGGCTGCTATGGCAGTTAAACCAACAATATGTCAATTCGGTTCAATCTTATTTTGATCAAAATGAACCTCTCAGAGGTGAAATACTGGTTTACGGGCATCTGAATCCTGTGGGTGTCGACCCTCACAACCGAATAACCTTTGCCTGTGATGACGAAAGTATCTATAACCGTGCCGTTCAATTTCTTGACGAACTTAAAGGCCAATATATGTGCCAATTGGCGGCACTCTGTGGGGACACCGGGTCCGATTTCATTGGTGGTGAAAAAGGCGCTGGTTCGGACTACGAGGTATTACCCCTGTTTGGTGACCTGATTGACACACCACCACAACTTGCGGAAAAGGTTGCCCGACAACGTGACGCTATTCGGGCCGCATCGCCTTTGTTTAACTGGCGGGCGATGAAGCCATACCAATAATTCGGAAATCATTTTAATCTGGAGAAATCAATTGAATCAATCAACCAATCAATCCGCCCTGTCGGATAAAAAATTCGTCATTCATCCTTATACCAATTTGAGTAGCCACGATGATGTCGGCCCTTTTACCATTGTTGGCGGTGAAGGCATTTATGTCGACGACGATCAGGGCAACCGATTGATCGAGGCGATGTCGGGGTTATGGTGTACCTCGCTTGGATTCAGCGAATCGCGGCTGGTAGAAGCTGCCACCCGGCAATTGAAAAAATTACCTTATTCGCATTTGTTCAGCCATCGTTCGACTCAACCGGCAATTGAGCTCAGCGAGCGATTGGTCGACATTGCACCCGAGGGCATCAGCCGCGCCTATCTGGTTAATTCAGGATCTGAAGCGGTCGATACCGCCATAAAAATGGTCTGGTATTACAACAATGCTCTTGATCGACCCAGGAAAAAACGCATCATTTCGCGTAAGCGTGCTTATCACGGCGTGACCATTGCAGCCGGCAGCCTGACAGCCTTGCCTTACGCGCAGGAGGGTTTCGATTTGCCCGCGATTGATGTGCTTTATTGTGAAACACCCCATTATTATCGGTATGGTAAAAACGGCGAAAGCGAAAGAGAGTTCACTGATCGCATTGTTAAAGAACTCGAACAGCAAATCATCGATGCCGACCCCGATACCATCGGTGGTTTTTTTGCTGAACCGGTAATGGGGGCAGGCGGCGTCCTCATACCACCGGTCGGTTATTTTGAAAAAGTCCAGGCGGTCCTGAAAAAATACGATATCCTGTTTGTCGCAGATGAAGTGATCTGTGGCTTTGGGCGCACGGGCAATCTGTGGGGCTGCGATACTTGTAAAATAAGACCGGACATGATGACCTGCGCCAAACAACTCTCCTCGGCTTATCAGCCGATTGGAGCGGTGCTGGTCAGCGATAATATTTATGACGCTTTTGTATCAGGTAGCAACAAATATGGGGTATTCGGCACAGGAAATACCTATGGCGGTCACCCGGTTGCCTCGGCTGTCGCCCTGGAGACTCTGAACATCTATCGCGACGATAGAATTATCGAGCATGTGCAACAGGTTTCACAAACCTTTATGAAACGCTTGAAAGCATTTGAATCTTATCCACTGGTCGGCGATGCACGTGGCGTTGGTTTAATCGGGGCCCTGGAACTGGTCAAAGACAAAGCCAGTAAGGCACAATATCCTGCCGCAGACAAGCTGGCGGTACGGGTAGCTGCCGCTGCTCGTCAGCATGGCGTGATTACGCGCGCGCTACCGGGCGATGGTATAGCGATATGTCCGCCATTGATCATAACGGACGACGAAATCAATGAAATGTTTGATTGCTACGGAAAGGCCCTGGATCAGGTATATGAACAGCTAAGTGGTTCCTCACACTGACGGATTATTACTGGCCGGTGTTATCGTCAATCTTATTCTTTTGGGAGTTAATCATCGACTTAAGATTCTGCGATGTAAAATCGTGTTGAATAGAGGAGTCGATTCTCGGGAGTGGCTTCCAGCTGCCTGTATATCCCCATGCTTTGGCCTGTTCGAAGGCTTGTTCTGCTTCTTCCAGACGATTAATGTGGTAATAAGATTTTGAAAGTAAAATCCATCCGTCGACATCGTCCTTCTGGGTTTCCAATCGTTGTTTTAAACCGACTAACAAGACATCAACGGGTTCAAGCCGCTCGGTAGATTCCCGAATCTCTACAGCGGGTGTAGCAGATTGAGCTATGTTAGTTTCTTTCGTATCAGCTTGATCTGCCGGAGCAGAAAACCGGCTGGTTAAAAAGTACGTAGCCAGGGCAGTCAGCACCAATGTAACAAAAATGGAAGTCAGGTTTACAGCGAGTGATTTTTTCAACGGATTAAGCCTGTCAGACAGAGACTAAGTAAAATTGGCGCCAATCATACGCATTTGTTACCGATAGAAAAGCAACTAATTTCACAAAAACAAGGGATTTATTTCCCAAAAACATCTTTCTATTATGCTAATATTTACACCACTCGAGCTGTATCGGCATTTTAACATGATTTTACGATGTAAAACTTTGTGGAAGCTCTCAAAATCGAGACTTTACAGAATAAAGTTCAAACTTAAATTAGTCTAAATTATGAAACCAGTTGCACTTACCCATGGATTGCCCCGATCTCTGACAGGTTACCTGTTCGCTATTTTGATCGCTGTGCTCTCGGTTGGCTGCGGTGGCGGTGGCGGTGACGGAAACAGTGCCGTATCACAAATTGGAAAGCTATTCTTTGTTACCGCGAGGGTTGGCCCGATTGTGGCCGTTCGCGTTGGTCAGACAGCGATTTTGAGCGGCAGTAGTTCGGATACTTCTTCAACACAACCACTGACCTTTGACTGGTCCTTCTCTTATAAACCACAGGGCAGTGCTGCGGTTCTGACAGGTCCGACTTCTGCCGATCCCAGTTTTGTTGCCGATGTTAAAGGCAGCTATATGGTGCAATTGGTGGTCACGGCAGAAGGCGTTTCCAGCAAGCGCGCAATACAACTGGTGGTGGCAACGGTGGCGCCGGAGAGAGCGACGGGTCCTGCTAATCATGCTGGACTGTCATCCAGCTGCTCGAACTGCCATAATGACAATTTCAACACGATACTAAGTAAAGTCGGCAATCATGCTGCTACCAGCAACAACTGTGAGGCCTGTCATACACCACTCGGTTTTGCCCCTGTACCCTATGTTGACCACCAGGAGGTAATTGGAAATTGCAGCCAGTGCCACGATGGTCCCAATGCAATAGCGGTTACGAAATCTGAATTTCATCAACAAACCAACGCCGAATGTGACGACTGTCACAATACGGTGAGCTTTTTACCGCTGGGACCGGATGGTAAATATGATCATTCGGGAATTTCGAGAGCCTGTTCCAGTTGTCATAACGGGACAGTGGCCTTAGGCCCTGACAATACGCTTTTCGATCACAAGACTACAGCCTCTGATTGTGGTAACTGCCATTCCACGGATAGCTTTGCGGGCGCCTACCCGGATCATAAAGCTGATCCGAATGTATTAACAAACCGCTGCGACTTCTGCCATAACAGTGATCCAAATAGACTGTATCCGGGGAGACCGCCGACCGCGCTTCATCCGGTTACTTCACCGACCCTGGATTGTACTGACTGCCACGGCATCGTGACGTTCAATCTTGGTGGCGTGTTTAATCACCGCATTGATCCCACAGTACTGACCTGCGAAACCTGCCACAATGACAATAACAGTATTAATGCGCGTGGAAAGGCATCGGCACCGAACCCACATCTGTCTACCGTGCTCGGTTGTAATTTGTGTCATAATACCACCAGTTTTGCTAATGCATTTCTCGATCATACTCTCCCGATTGTGACGGCCAATCGATGCGATTTTTGCCATGGGGCTACACAGACGGTGGCGCCGGCACAGATTAATTCTCCGGCTCTGGGTAAACACGCCAATCACATGCCGACCACCGATGATTGTGCCGTTTGTCACAGCCCCGGAGGAACATTCACCACCGGTACGTTTGATCATGCTGGGGTATCGAGTGGCTGTGAATCCTGCCACGACGGCGCTATCAGCGTAGGGATGCTTCCGAATCATTTTCCGACGAATGTTATTACACCGGTACCGGTTTGTGCCGACTGTCACTTCGATGCATTGGCGACGCCAACGGTATTTTTTGTTGGCGCTACATTCGATCACGTTGGCATTGCGGGCAATAATTGTGAATCCTGCCATAACGGCACTTTCACGACGACGACTAATACGCTCTACGGCAAACCCACTAGCCATATCCCTACCAGTCAGGATTGCAATGTTTGTCACACGACAACCATCGTCACAGCTCCGTTCAAACCGGCATCGAATTTCAACCACACTGGTATTACCGCCAACTGCGAATCCTGCCACAACGGCAATCCAGACTACGTTGCAGTCGGCGCCATTGGAAAAAAAGTCAATCATATACCTGCGTTGAATGACTGTGTCAGGTGTCACGGCGTCAATACCAGCCCCGGCGGATTTGCCTCACCGGCGACCTTTTTAGCGAACGTGCATAGTGGTATTACCAGCGGTTGCGCGGGATGCCATATCAGCAAATTCCTGCCGCCACAGTTAGTTAAAAATGCCAATCATCTGCCCACGGGACAGGATTGTGATTTATGCCATACGGCCACGGTCGCAGGATTTAAACCCTCGACATTTGCGCATGTCGGTATTACCGGAAATTGCGCCTCCTGCCATGACGGCAGCGCCAATTTCGTTGCATTGGGCGCTCGTGGGAAGGCACAGGCACCCAATCATCCTGTTACCACTACCGATTGCGGGGTCTGCCACAACACTATTAATTTTGCCCAGGTTTTCGATCATACCGGTCGAACCAGTAACTGTGCAGAGTGTCACGGTGACGGTGCGCCTGGCGCGGTAACCAAGAAGAACCCCGGTCACGTGCCGACGACTCAGGATTGCAGCGTATGTCACGTACCGGGCACCTTTGCGAATGCGATATTCAACCATACCGGCATCGTCAATAACTGTGCATCGTGCCACGATGGAATCATAGCAACCGGTAAGGATGCCAAGCCCAATCCGCCCGGGCATATCCCGACGAGCCAGGATTGCTCGGTGTGTCACGTACCCACGGCATTTGCCCAGGCCAATTTCAATCATCAGAATATCGTAGATAACTGTGTTATCTGCCACGATGGAATTATCGTGTTAGGCAAGCATAACAACCATGTGCCGACCAATGAAGATTGCGCGGTCTGCCATCAAACCACGGGTTTTATACCGGCAACTTTTTCCCATGCCGGAATCGTCGATAACTGCGCGTCCTGTCACGATGCCGGATTCGCGACGCCGAAGAAAACGAACCATGTACCCACCAACCAGGATTGTGGTGTTTGTCACAACCCCGGTGCCTTTGTGCCGGCGACCTTCGACCATACCGGTATTGTCAGTGGATGCGCGACCTGCCATGACGGCAGTATCGCGAAAGGCATGGTAGACGCTGTTCCCGCACACTTGCCGACGAGTCTCGATTGCCATCTCTGTCATACCACTGCGACCTTCGTGGGTGGTACCTGGGTGCACGAGATAGCTACAACTAAAGGCATTTGTAAAAGTTGTCACGAAGTAACTGGTGGCGTTGCCGTTGCACCACAAAAATCTCCGACCCACCTACCTACCATTGAACAATGCGACGTCTGTCATTCCACCAACGGATGGGCGCCAACTATTTTCAGCCATAGCCCTACCGGTAACTATCCGGGTGACCACAGAAGAGACCCCGGTTGTACCGGCTGTCACAAAGGCTTGATTGGCTCTGGCATTAATATCGGCAATTACCCCAATCAACTGGTGTATGCACCTTTTTGTGCTGGATGCCATGCCAAGGATTTCAGGCGTAAGGATAAACATATTGGCGGAAAGAATGGTACGGTCGCACAAAACAAGGATTGCAGTGGCGGCGGCAGGGGCTGCCATAGAGTCAGTGACGGTGGATTTGATTAGTCATCGGTGGCTATGGAAATCCCCTGTGATATCGTAATATCACTATTTCGGAGGGCGGCTTGATACGCTGCAGGATCAGTTTGCCTGTCGCCTTTCGAAATTAATCCCGGACCGCATCTGAAATTTGGTGGACTAATAACCCCCAATTAGTCAAAAACCTGCCTATAATCCTGTGAACGGAGTAAGAAACCGATTTATATCGGAAAAGGTTCAATCAGGGTTGCAACAGGTATTGTGAAAACTCATAACAAAATCGGCCTGGCGTTTGCCTGCATTATCCTTCTGTTTGTCGGGCTGGGATTTATTTCACTTTACTATGCAAGCATCATCGCTTCAAACGTAAAAAACCTGTACCACCATCCTTACGCGGTTAGCAATGCCGCGCGTGATATAGAAACCAATCTTATGTTCATGCATCGAAACATGAAGGATGTTGCGTTGTCTGAAAGCAAAGATGAGATTGACGATGCGGCGCGGCTGGTCGATGTCCATGAAAAAATCATACTCGATCGATTTGATCTGATATTTGAACGCTATTTAGGCAAAAGAGAGAATATTCAATCTGTTTACAGCGCGTTTATCGAATGGAAAGTGATTCGTGATGAAGTGATTGCTCTAATGATGGAAAACAGGAAAAGAGAGGCGGCCAAAATTACCAGGGGAAGGGGTGCAGAGCATGTCGCTTTGTTAAATAAGGAAACCCAAAAGCTGATCGATTTTGCCGACAATAAGGCGAAAGCTTTTCTTGACAATGCAATTCGGTTGAAAAATCAATCGCTGTCAATTGAGTTGACCCTGTTGTGTATTATCGTTGTTGCCTCTGTCTTGATTGCCTATTACGTTGTTAGAAGCCTGATATCAGCTCAGATTAGTATTAAAAACCGAATGTATTTCATCGACCAGAATATATTGTTAGTAAAATATGATGCCGATGGCATTGTCATGGACATCAGTAGCCAACTCTGCCGATTTCTTGATATCAAGAAAAATGAAATGATCGGTAAAAAGACAAACTATTTTCTGGATCGAGATCTGGACGCTACGCAGATTGAGAAAGTTCAAGGAACTATTTCCTCCGGGAAAATATGGGAAGGTGAGATTTGTTTGGCAGGCGCGAAAAATAGAGTCAAATGGATTCATTCTTCTTTGCATCCGGAAATTGATGATAGCTATCTGGTAACCGGCTACCCCAACATTAT
>CAZYYM010000077.1:0-17271 GCA_964651385.1 uncultured Gammaproteobacteria bacterium
GCTAGATTTGTTGATGAATACTATCGACTGTTTGACTTACAAATTCCTTACCACTTTTGGCGGGCCCATCCGCTATCAAGGTTCACTTGGCAGCATTCGATTCACTTTCGTTTGGGCCGAATATCCTGCCTTTTAAAACAGCTTTACAAAATTACTGGGCTTCAATTTCTATACGCTCAACACCGGCAGTGAATATCTTACGGCCCTCCAGCGTGGTAAAACTATTATTCTGCACATCCGCACGGTGCGCTTGATAACTGGTTTTTTCACCACTTTGCGTATTGATTACATGCACAGTAACCAGAGCATTCTTATCCCATAGATCTACCACGGTCATAATTATTGCCGCCAGCACCATTATCGCCATGAATGACCAGGCTCCCCGCCTGAGTAGCTTCTGGCGTTCCTGATTTTCTTTACTGACAATTGTCTTGATTTTAACTTTCGTATGGTCACGTCTGGCTGAAATCACCCAGATACAGGCCATAATAACACCGAGCGTGACCAGTATTTTAGTTAGCATTGATAGTTTCCTGAATCCGGTCAAATACCACCAGGTGATCGACATGCAGTCTTATGCCGATGCGTTCATTGATTCGATGATTGTGATGGCTCGGAGCCAGGCACAATATTTCGGTACCGCTATCGGTTCGTAAAAAATACAGAAAGTCCGCCCCTCGAAAAGCCTTTTCTACTACGATGGCGCTTTCATCGGAGTAGTCGTCGTGCAAAACATCATCAGGTCGAATCAATACGTCGACCACTGATCCAGTCTCGACAGGAATCGGGTTATCACTGCTAATGACGCCAAGCTCGGTTTTCACGGTAAAACCACCAACCACTTCTGCCGGAATGATAACGCCCTGCCCGATAAAATCGGCGACAAACCGATTGCCGGGTCGATGGTATAAATTATAACCTGAATCCTGCTGTACGATTCTACCCTCATTGATCACACATATTTTATCGGCAATCGCAAAGGCCTCGTATTGATCGTGGGTCACCAATATAGCAGTAACACTCTCCTGCTTCAGTATATTGCGTACTTCTCGGGCGAGCTGCTCACGCAACTCCACATCCATGCTCGAAAACGGTTCATCCATCAACAGGATTCCTGGCCTCGGCGCCATTGCTCTCGCCAACGCCACACGTTGCTGCTGACCACCGGAAAGTTGGTGCGGGTAGGCCTGACCCGAAGCCGGCATACCGACCATGGCGAGCAATTCCTGAACACGTGCTTGTTGTTGGCCTGGCTTCCAGGTACGCAGCCCAAAACGAATATTGTCGGCCACCGACATATTGGGAAATAATGCAAAATCCTGGAACACCATGCCAATGTTACGTTTTTCCGTCGGCATGCAAAAGCCAGCTGCACTGAATACGACATGATCAACCAGAATAGTCCCGCCGGTCACGGCTTCGAAACCGGCAACAGCCCTCAAAACAGTTGTTTTGCCGCATCCACTAGGACCCAGCATACAACCGATCTCACCCGGTTCTACGGTAAAACTTATCTGGTTTAAAACCTGATTGTCGCCGTAACTGACATTAACATTCTGGACATCGAGTTGCGATTTCATGAACCTGCTCTCGAACTGGAAATACTTCTGCTGAGCAGCATAACAGGTATCAATCCAACGGCAACAATCATCAGAGCGGCCGTAGAAGATTCTGCCAGACGCTCATCCGCTGCGAGTTCAAACACGCGCACCGCCAAAGTATTAAAATTGAACGGCCGCAAAATCAGCGTAGCCGGCAACTCTTTCATCACGTCTACAAAGACTATCAACAATGCTGTCAAAACCGAACCTTTCATAATGGGTAAATGGACCTTGAATAAAATCTGCCCGGGTCGATATCCGAGCGATCGCGCAGCATCATCCATTGAATGTTTAATCTTTCCGAGCCCGGCTTCGATCGATTGAATCGAGACTGCCAGAAATCGCACCATATAGGCGAACATGACCGCAAACAAACTTCCGCTGAGTAACAATCCACTGGAAAAATCGTAATGTTCGCGCAGATAAGCATCGAGACTGTTATCAAACCATGCAAAGGGAATAATCACGCCGACGGCAACGACCGTACCGGGAATCGCATAACCGGTAGCGACAATACGGATTGAAGCGGCTACCGACTTGCCACCGATGATGCGTTTACCGTAAGCCATAAATAATGCCAGCAATACCGCAAATACTGAAGCACTCGCCGCGAGAGAAACACTATGGATAGTCAATTTTATAAACGAATCATCAACCATCTCGGCATAGGTATCGACTGCCCAGAATCCGAGTTGAGAGGCAGGTACTATAAACCCCAGCAGTAAAGGCATTAGACAGGCAAAAAAAGCAATCCAGCCTTTTATACCGGCGAGTTTATATTCAGGCAATTGCTGATATCGATCACTGCTGTGATGATATTGTGCCTGACGACGCGAAGCACGTTCGGTTAAGCCCAGCGTAAATACAAATAACAGTAAAATTGCCGCCAGTTTAGCGGCAGCCGAACTATCACCCAGACCGAACCAGGTTCTGAAGATACCCGTGGTGAATACGCCAAGCCCGAAATACGATACCGTACCATAATCGGCCAGCGTTTCCATTAAAGCCAGCGACATGCCGGCAACAATTGCGGGACGCGCCAATGGCAACGCCACACGATAAAAACTGCTCCACAGGTTACATCCGAGTGTTCTGCTCACTTCTAAGACACAAACCGACTGATCCAGAAATGCCGCTCGGGCGAGCAGGTAAACATAAGGAAACAGGACAAAAGAAAGCATAGCGATTGCACCGCCAATCGAGCGAATTTCGGGAAAGAAATAATCGCCATATCCCCAGCCCGTCCATTCTCGAATCAGAGATTGTACCGGGCCAGAGAAATCAAACAGGCCGGTATAAGTATAGGCAATAATATAGGCCGGCATTGCCAGAGGCAATAACAATGCCCAGGAAAAAATTCGTTTGCCGGGAAATTGACAAACACTGGTCAACCAGGCACAGGTTACACCAATGGAAAAAGTTCCAATTCCGACACCGACCATTAGTAAGGCGGAATTGGTTAGATAATTAATAAGAACTGTATCTAGCAGGTGCTGCCAGATTTCGGAGGCAGGTCGCGTCAGGAAACTGGCAATGGTTAAAATAGGCACGGAAAAAAACAGCGCCGTTAAAATAATTGCAGGTTTCCATAATCGATCCAGTATCGATCGCTTGCTTAGTTGTAGACCATTGCCCTGAAACATGTTTGTCTGTAATTTCCGGTTCACCAGACTCGTAAAGGGGCGAGGATCATAATCCTCTGCCTGATAAACAACAATACTTTACTAGCCACTACTGTATAAAAAGGTTACTCGATTACTGCCAGCCGGCTTTATCCATAATTTTGACGGCTTCAGCGTTTAACTCGCCTAGTCTCGACAGGTTGAGAGAATCCGATTTAAAGTCACCCCAGCTTTTCAACAATGGAATTACTGCCACATCTTTAACTACCGGATATTCATAATTAACATTGCCATACCAGTTCTGAGATTCGGCATTTAACAGGAATTCGATCAAACGTACCGCGTTGTCTTTATTTTTAGAATATTTGCTTATGGCTGCGCCACTGACATTGACATGCGTGCCGCGATCATTTTGATTCGGCCAATAAATTGCCATTTTTTCCGCCGCCTGAACCTGTGCAACATCATTATTATTGAGCATATTTGCGTAGTAATAGGTATTTGCCACCGCGATATCACACTGACCAGCGGCGGCGGCCTTGATTTGATCTCGATCTCCACCATTGGGTTTGCGTGCAAGATTTTTAACGAGCCCGGTGGCCCATTTTAAAGTTTCAGCTTTGCCTCTTGCGGAAATCATCGAAGCGACGAGTGACTGGTTATAAATATTGCCTGAACCACGAATACAGATACGCTTTTTCCATTGCGGATTGGCAAGGTCTTCGTAACTCGACAATTGATCGGGTTTTACACGATCTTTGGCATAAAAAATCACACGTGCTCGCTGTGATAGTCCAACCCACAGGCCATCGATGTCGCGCAAATGCGCCGGTACAGTTTCCGAGACTAAATCACTATCGATGGGTTGCAATAAATTTGCCTGCTTGGCGCGGAATAATCGGCCTGCATCCGTCGTGATTAAAATATCAGCGGGTGTATTTCGACCCTCGTTTACCATTCGAGTTAGAAGCTTATCTGCCTTTGCCGTAATTAAATTGGTTTTGATCCCCGTTTCAGCGCTAAACTTATCGAGTAAGGGTTTAATCAAATTTTCCTTACGGGCAGAATAAACGTTAACCTCGGCAGCAATTAAATTGAATGAAAAAGTGGCCATCACCAGGATAAGGATAATAGCTCGAATAATTAGGTACATGAATTTTGTGCTCTTAATTACCTTAAGGTGTAAACAATCGGTGGACGGAATCATAGCTTATTCAACTGTTAATATAAATAATAATGTTTCTCATTTAGATTTAAATTAGAGATTATTTAATTGATCAATCACCTACTCAGTGCAGAAGACCTTTACCGTTGGCAAGAGTTACACAATCACTTGCTGGAAAGCGAATACGACGCCAATTTTATTGAATCTATTCAACGAGTTGTCATTGCAAGCTCCTATGCGCTCAACCATTTATCGCGCCGACCAGAGTTGTTAAACGACCTTGCAGGACTAGAAACATTCAATCTCGATGATTTCCCCGAAATTATAGATAAAGTCCAGCCCGTTGAACTGATCTCGGTCAAAAAAAAGCTCCGCCAATTCCGCCATTTAAAACTGATCCAGATCATATATCTTGATGTTGCCAAGCAGGCTGCACTTCGAGACTGTTTGAGACATCTTAGCGATCTCGCCGATCTTCTGATCAAACAGGCCTTACTCGCCTGCCATAAGCAACTGGCCGATAAACACGGACAACCCCTCGATGCGAATGGCGAACCCATGCAACTTAATATCATTGCTATGGGAAAACTCGGCGGTCGGGAGTTAAATTTTTCGTCGGATATTGATCTGATTTGCTGCTATGCAAACGATGGCGAGTTAAAGGGTCTCGGCCACCTCAGCTATCAGGAGTTTTTTACACGCGCAGTACGCCTGCTTTCCCAATGCCTCAATGAAAACACAGAGGATGAATTTGTCTACCGCGTCGATTTAAGGTTGCGTCCCTGGGGCGATTCCGGACCCGTAGCACTGAGCCATGCAGGGCTCGAACATTATTACCAGTTACATGGGCGCGAATGGGAACAATACGCCATGGTAAAAGCCAGAGTCATTACCGGCAGTGAGTCTGATCGGTCCTGTTTGGCATCGATATTCAAACCTTTTGTCTACCGCAAATATCACGATTACCGTGTATTCGAAGGGTTGGCTTCACTCAAAGACAAAATCAACCAGCAGGCAAAATCTCGCGGTATGCGCGAAAATATCAAACTCGGACCCGGCGGCATTCGCGAAATAGAATTTTTCGTTCAGGCTTTTCAGATCTTGAAAGGTGGTCGTAACAATCAATTACAAACGACCGAAATTTATCATTGCTTCGAAATACTGGAGAAGCAGGCCATCATTGCCGTGGAAACCGTCCATGACCTGCGCCGGGCTTATCATTATCTGCGTGTATTGGAAAACAGAATCCAAATGATGGCCGATGAACAAACCCATAATCTGCCCGAGGACGAATTATCGCAAAACCGCCTAGCCAGTACGATGTCAGTCGAAAACTGGCAAGCAATCGAACAACAGCAACATTCCTATCGAATAATGGTCAGTGAACACTTCAATGAACTGTTTAAACGTGAAAACCAACACGATGACAATCAGCAAAGCCAACCTGACATTATCATCGACGATAATCTAAGCGTAGAGGCCAATCAATCGCTGCAGATTGAATTTATCCACTCACTGGGTATAAAGTCTGCCGAAGATATTCAACTCCGACTCAATACTTTTTTTCAGGCAAAGGCCTGGGGTTTCATGTCGGCCAGGGCCAAGCAGCGCTTCACTGCGCTGCTTCCGAAATTGCTACGCTCACTTGTCGACAGCGATCAACCCATTGCATTACTCGAGCGGTTGCTCAATCTGTTTTCCTCGATTGCCGGTCGTAGTGTTTACTTTGAATTGTTGCATCAAAGCGATATCCTGTTGGTTAAACTCTGCGATCTGTTCGATAAGAGCGAATGGATAGCCGAGGAAGTTGCCCGCTATCCGATGCTGCTGGAGCAGTTAATCCAGAGCGGTAATTTTTATGAGCGATTCGATCGAACAGCGCTGGAAAATAATCTCCGCCAGCGACTCGAAAACGTTATCGACGACATCGAGCTTGAAATCGACGTTTTACGTCTGTTTAAACGCGAACAAACCATTACCATAGCCACGGCAGAGTTAGCCGAAGAAATCAGTACCATTGAGGTCGGTTACTATTTATCCGAATTGGCAGAAATACTGTTAAATGCGGTTTATCACCTCGCACGAAAAACAGTCGAAAGCCAGTACGGTCTGCCACAATACGAAGTAAACAACCAAGTTTTCAATGCTGATTTCGCCGTCATAGGCTATGGCACACTCGGCAGCCACGAATTGCACTACCAGTCCGATCTCGATATTATTTTCCTGCATAATTCCCGCGGCAAAGCCCAGCAAAGTAGCGGCCCGAAAGTTATCGATAACAGTTTTTATTTCGCCCGTCTGGCGCAGAAGATTATTTCCCTGACCAGCGTTCTCACTGGTTCGGGTAGGCTTTATGAAATTGATTCCAGACTCCGGCCCGAGGGTAGCTCCGGATTGCTGGTATCTTCGACACAGGCCTACCAGAAATATCAGCTGGAAAAGGCCTGGACCTGGGAACACCAGGCATTGGTTCGTTCTCGTCTGGTAGTTGGTTCAGAATCCTTCACCAAAAAATTTCGGGCCATACGCAACAAGATCCTCAGGCTGCCACGCAATGCAGAAAAACTGGCACAGGAAGTCGTCAGTATGCGTGAAAAAATGTACCGGACCAAGCAACCTGTCGAGAACGAATTGAAAAACCTCAAGCACTCACGCGGTTGTATGATCGATATCGAATTTATGGTGCAATATTGGGTACTGTTACACGCAAATAAAATTGGTTCAATATGCTCATATTCTGATAATATTGGTCTTCTCAATGAATTGATCCGGTTAAACGTAATTCCCAGTTCGCAATCACTACTAATTGATACTTATCTCTCTTATCACCGATACTTGCATGCAACCGTGTTACAGAATAGGCCCGCTGTCATTGAGTCCGAAGTGATCGAAGCGGATGTAACTCGGGTACTAAATAGCTGGAAAGAATGTTTCTGTAAATAACTCAGGAGTAAAACGCAATGTCAATGGCCGATCGCGATGGTCTAATCTGGTTCGATGGTGAAATGATCGCATGGCGGGATGCAACCGTCCATGTGTTAACCCATACGTTGCACTATGGAATGGGCTGTTTCGAAGGTGTACGTGCCTATCATGCCGATCAAGGTACAGCGATTTTTGAGCTCGAAGCCCATACCCGCCGCCTGCTTGATTCCTGCAAAATTCTCGGTATGAAAAACCCTTACGGTGCCGATGAGTTAAAGCAGGCTCAAATTGCTGCCGTGCGGAAAAATAATCTCGATAGCGCCTATATTCGTCCCATGTGTTTTTACGGTTCCGAAGGCATGGGTCTGAGAGCCGACAACCTCACCGTACACTGTATAGTTGCTGCCTGGGAATGGGGCGCCTACCTCGGCCAGGAAGCCTTGCAAACGGGCATCCGTATCAAGACTTCATCTTTCACCCGTCACCATGTCAATATCGCGGTCACCAAAGCCAAAGCTAATGGCCAGTACATCAATTCGATGATGGCGCTCGGCGAGGCACTCAATGATGGTTACGATGAAGCGCTGCTACTGGATCCTGAAGGTTATGTTGCTGAAGGTAGCGGCGAGAATATTTTTGTAGTGCGTGACGGAGTTATTTACACACCTGAAGTAACTTCAGCATTGAATGGTATTACACGGAAAACTATTTTCATGCTGGCCATTGACGCCGGATATCAGATTGTAGAAAAACGTATTACCCGCGATGAAATCTATATTGCCGATGAAGCTTTCTTTACCGGTACGGCAGCCGAAGTGACGCCGATCAGTGAACTGGATAATCGGTCTATTGGCAGCGGTTCACGCGGCCCTGTTACCGAACGCCTGCAATCCGATTACTTTGACCTGGTACACGGTCGCAACGAAAAGCATCTCGATCTATTAACTTTTATTAAGTAACTCTATTATGGTAAATCCGAATACTGCTGCCAAGCAAAGCGAATATAACCAACCAAATACAAAGACTGCTATTGAAGTCAAAGCTGGGGATTTACCGATACACTGCCCGGTATCCGGTTCCAGCCTGTGGAATTCGCATCCGCGTGTTTATATTCCCGTTGGCGAAAACGGTGGAGAGTCCAAATGTCCCTACTGCGGTACTATTTTTAAGTTACTCGGATAAAACTTTTACTAACGCCAGAAAAAAGGGAGCTAGTGCTCCCTTTTAATAAACTGCCTTCAAGATTTATCTAGCTCTCAGTCGCTTCTTCTGCGGTTACAGCCTTCATGCTGAGGCGAATTCGACCCTGTCGGTCTACTTCCAGCACTTTAACCTTGACCATATCACCTTCGGAAAGTTTATCGCTAACGTTCTCGACACGCTCATCCGATATCTGCGAAATATGAACCAGACCGTCTTTACCCGGCAAAATATTAACGAAAGCCCCAAAGTCCATAATCTTGGCAACCTTACCTTCGTAGATCACCCCGACTTCGACATCTGCGGTTACCATCTCGACACGACGACGTGCTTCGTCTCCGGCAGCCTTTTCAACCGAGGCTATTTTAACCATGCCATCGTCGTCAATTTCAATCGTGGCGCCGGTTTCTTCGGTTATGCCACGAATAGTGGCACCGCCTTTTCCGATCACATCGCGAATTTTTTCCGGGTTGATCTTGAAAGTAATCAGGCGAGGTGCGTATTCGGACATTTCAGCACGGCTTTCGGAAATTTCCTTGGCCATTTCACCGAGTATAAACAATCTACCATCCTTTGCCTGGTCGAGCGCCTGACTCATGATTTCGGTTGTGATACCGTCGATCTTGATATCCATCTGCAGTGCGGTGATGCCATCGGTGGTGCCCGCGACTTTAAAGTCCATATCACCGAGATGATCTTCATCACCCAAAATGTCTGTCAGGACGGCAAATTTGTCACCTTCCTTAATCAGGCCCATCGCAATGCCGGCAACAGGCGCCTTCAAAGGTACACCAGCATCCATTAACGCCAGGCTGGCGCCACAAACACTCGCCATTGACGATGAACCGTTTGATTCGGTAATTTCAGAAACGATGCGGATAACATAAGGGAAGTCATCGAGCGACGGCATGACCGCCTGAACACCACGCTTGGCAAGACGCCCATGGCCGATTTCACGACGTTTCGGTGTACCGACGCGCCCAGTCTCACCGACGCTTGATGGCGGAAAATTGTAGTGCATCATGAAATTTTCTTTGCGGGTACCTTCGATCGCATCAATGATTTGTGCATCGCGGCCTGTACCCAAAGTCGTTACTACCAGAGCCTGAGTTTCGCCACGGGTGAATACGACAGAACCATGGGTTCTTGGCAACACACCGGTTCGCACAGCAATCGGGCGAACTGTTCTGGTATCTCGGCCATCAATACGTGGGTTGCCGTCGATGATACGTCCACGGACTATTTTCTTTTCCAGTTTACCGACCAACTCACGCACGTCAGATTCGCCGGGAGAGTCTTCATCGTCGCTTACCAATGCAGCAACCGCCGCCGCACGAATTTCACCATTGCGATTTTGCCGATCCATCTTGTCGGCAATCGAATATGCCGCGGTAATTTCGGCGCTGAACTGATTGCTGATTTTGTCGAATAAATTTTCGTCTGTTTCGGCAACCTGCCAGTCCCACGGCGTAGTTCCCACTTCAGCACTGAATTCGTTGATCGCCTGTATAGCCGTTTGCATTTGCTCGTGTCCAAAAACGACCGAACCCAACATGACTTCTTCTGACAGACAATTGGCTTCAGATTCAACCATCAGCACCGCATTTTCGGTACCAGCTACCACCAGATCGAGGTCAGACTCAGCAGTCTGACTCATGGTTGGGTTAAGAATATATTCACCGTCAAGATAACCAACACGGACAGCACCAATCGGGCCAGCAAAAGGCATGCCTGAAATTGAAATCGCTGCTGAAGCACCGATTAAAGCAGGGATATCCGGGTCGATTTCGTTGTTCATTGAAACAACCGTTGCGACGACCTGAACTTCATTGAGGAAGCCTTTCGGGAACAGTGGACGGATGGGTCGGTCGATCAAACGACAGGTCAGAGTTTCCTTTTCACTGGGACGCCCCTCACGTTTGAAAAAACCGCCGGGGATTTTACCGGCGGCGTAAGTTTTTTCGATGTAATCAACCGTGAGTGGAAAGAATCCACGCCCCGGATCAGCATCCTTCGCACCGACAACGGTGACCATGACCACGGTATCAGCCATATTGACGAAAACAGCACCACTTGCTTGACGGGCTATTTCTCCGGTTTCCAGCGTGACCTGATGCGCGCCGTACTGAAATGTCTTTTTAATTGGGTTCACACTTTCTCTCGCTGTTATCGACGCAGGCCTAGCTTTCCGATTATATCTTTGTAGCGCTGCTGATTTTTGGATTTAAGGTAATCCAGTAAATTACGGCGACGGTTAACCATTTTGAGTAAACCGCGGCGCGAATGGTGGTCGTGAATATGTTCTTTGAAATGCTCAGTCAGATGACTGATCTGGTGACTTAATAATGCAACCTGCACTTCCGGCGATCCGGTATCACCTTCGCTTTGCTGGTGTTGAGCGATGATGGCTTGCTTTTGAACAGCTGACATCGACATGGAATATAAACCTCGTAGGCCCGAAAAAGGCAGGTATTCTACCTATCTGAAGGTGCAGTAACAAGGAATTTAAGAGTTATTCTTACAGTTATTCCATTAGAGCATCACCAACACACCTATCTAGCTGTATTCATTAGTCTTTTTGCTGAAATTTCACCGTTTGCGCCAACCTCTCCAATGCCGATAAACCGACCATTTTCAGTGACCAGATTGAACAGACCCGACTCTATGGCATAATCGGGCTGAATGACTCGCCCCTGCTTCAACGAGTCAGCTGCAGAGCAGCTGACCCTGAGTTCAGGAAAGTCACTCAGCGCCGCCTGAACCGGTAACAGACAGTCGTCTAGTCTATTAACCGAAGTGCTTGCCAATTCCAGTAACTCATCCATCGAATAGCAACGTTGCTTCCAGAAAGGGTGTACTCCGGTTCGTCGCAAGTCACTCAGATAGGCGCCACAACCCAATGACTTGCCGATGTCCTCGGCCAGTGTTCTAATATAGGTTCCCTTCGAACAAAAAACATCGATTACAAGGCTATCATTGCTAAATTCAAGCTGATCGAGCGCATATATTTCGATTGTTCTTGCTTCCCGTTTGACTTCAATGCCATTTCTCGCGAGTTTATACAAGCGCTGCCCATTCACCTTGATCGCTGAGTGCATCGGCGGAATCTGTTCGATTTGTCCGACAAATGTCTTCAAAACCAACTCGACATCCGCCAGTTCGACGACGACTGGTTGTCGCGATGTCACTTCACCTTCGACATCTCCGGTAGAGGTGGTCTGACCTAATCGACAAGTAGCACGGTAAGACTTGCTCGCATCCAGTAAATAAGCCGAAAACTTGGTAGCTTCTCCAAAACACACCGGCAACATACCAGTTGCCAGCGGATCCAGGCTACCAGTGTGACCACCCTTGTTGGCCTTGAACATATAACGTATTTGCTGCAATGCCCGGTTGGAACTAATGCCTTTTGGTTTATCGAGCAATAATATTCCGTCGACATCGCGAAACCCCTTTGGCTTGCGTGCACCGCGTCCCATTTATTCTCCGGATTTATATCGATCCTTGGCCACAGCGCTATTGATCAGATCAGATAGATTGCGACCTCGGATATTCGAATCATCGTAGATAAACTTTAATTTCGGTGTAATACGGGCTTTCATAACCTTACCCATTTCCCGTTGCAAAAAACCACTGGCATGCGTCAATGCCTGCAGGCTCTGAGCAGCCTCTTCCGGATTCAAAACGCTGAAATAGACTTTGGCCTGTGACAAATCCCTGCTCACCCGTACTTCGAGAATGCTCGGCGAAGACAACCGGGGATCCTTCACCCCTTGCTGAACCAGCATCGCAAGTTCGCGGTGAATCTGCGATGCTATTCTTTCGCTACGCGGATAATCTTTGGGCATGGTTTAATCGAGACTTCGGGCCACTTCGAAGCGCTCAAATACCTCTATTTGATCGCCCGGACGAACATCCGTATAATTTTTCACCGCGATACCACATTCGGTACCCACTCGAACCTCCTCTACGGCATCCTTAAATCGCCGCAGGGATTCGAGCTCACCTTCGTAGATCACGACATTGTCACGTAATACACGAATAGGTTGACCTTTGCGCACAACGCCTTCGACTACGATGGAGCCCGCAACATCGCCAAATTTTGGCGAACGAAATACATCTTTAACTTCGGCGAGACCGATGATTTTTTCCTGTGCATCCGGCGCCAACATACCTGACATAACTGATTTAACATCATCAATAATATCGTAAATAACGCTGTAATAACGTAACTCTATTCCATAATCGCCGGCGATGCGTTTGGCTGCGGCGTCGGCACGAACATTAAAACCAATCACCATGGCATCCGATGCTGCCGCCAGATTGATATCGGATTCGTTGATCCCACCAACGCCACTCACCACCAGTTTGGCACGAACTTCATCGGTAGATAATTTGGTCAGGGCTTCACGTATGGCTTCGGAACTACCCTGCACGTCGGATTTGACCAGTAAGTTAATTTCAGCGACCTCGCCCTCGGTCATCGCGTCAAACATACCCTGAAGCTTGGCCTTCTGCTGATCCGCAAGTTTGTTCTCACGGATATTAGCTTCGCGAATTTCAGCAAATTCTCGTGCTTTGCGATCGTTTTCGACAACAAATACTTCATCACCGGCGTTGGGAACGCCCGACAATCCCAGTACCACTACAGGCATCGAAGGGCCTGCCGACTTTATGATTTTGGCTGATTCGTCATACATCGCTCTGACACGGCCGTACTGAGTACCAGCGAGTAAAATCTGGCCTTTTTCCAATTTCCCTGCCTGAATCAAAACCGTTGCTACCGGACCACGTCCTTTGTCCAGGGTTGCCTCAACGATAATGCCCTTGGCATTCCCTTCACTGACTGCCTGGAGTTCAAGGATTTCAGACTGTAACAAAATAGCCTCGAGCAAGGTATCAACACCCTCACCGGTAATCGCTGAAACATGTACAAATATATTTTCACCACCCCACTCTTCAGGAATGACTTCCTGGGCAGACAGTTCATTTTTGACTCGGTCCGGGTCGGCATTTTCCTTATCGATCTTGTTGACTGCAATGACCAGCGGTACGCCCGCCGCACGGGCGTGCTCAATTGCCTCTTTGGTTTGCGGCATGACACCGTCATCGGCGGCCACAACCAGTACTACTATATCAGTCGCCTGGGCGCCACGCGCGCGCATGGCTGAAAAAGCCGCATGCCCCGGCGTATCGAGAAAAGTGATAATGCCCCGATCCGTTTCTACGTGGTAAGCACCGATATGTTGAGTAATGCCACCGGCTTCACCGGAAGTAACACGCGACTTTCTAATGTAGTCGAGTAACGACGTCTTACCATGATCGACGTGCCCCATAATAGTCACTACAGGCGGTCGAGCAATCTTGTCAACCCCCGACTGCTCTACATTTTGAATGAGTTCCTTTTCAAAGTCCTCCTTACTCGATGCTGCCACAACGGTATGGCCCATTTCTTCGACCACCAGGGTAGCCGTATCCTGATCAAGAACCTGATTAATGGTCGCCATCGTACCCATCTGCATCAGCACCTTAATGACGTCACCAGCTTTTACAGCCATTTTCTGCGCCAAATCAGCAACGGAAATAGCTTCCGGTACTTCGACATTACGAACGACAGGTGCAGTCGGCCTTTCAAAGGCATGCTGGTTTTTAAGATCGACAACCTGCCTCTGCCCTTTTTTAAATTTTTGCTTGCGGTTACCCGGGCTACCGCCTTCCTTGACATGTAATTCCTTTCGACCGTAGCGCGTATGCTTATCTTCACCGCGCTTTTGTTTACCGGGTTTTGCCTCACCCGCTGCTGCTGCAGCAGCGGCAGCTGTAGCGGCCTCATTTGCCACTCGAGCAGCTTCTTCCATTGCCGCACGCGCTGCTTCTTCGGCTATCGCTTCGGCAGCCCTCGCCTGCTCCTTTTCGATAATCTTTTTTGCTACTTCTATTTCTTCAAGGCTTTTCTTATAGGCTATTTGCTCGGCTTCAGCCTTTTCCTGTTCGGCTTTCAACCGGGCAGATTCTACCTCCAGACGTAATGCCTCTGCCGCTGCCTGATTTTCCGATTCTGCTTCGGCAACTTCAACCTTTGCCACCTCTTCAGCCTTTGCGGTGGCCTGTTCTTCCTGGGCGCGCGCTTCTTCTGCCTCAACATCACTGCGGCGCACATAGGTACGTTTTTTTCGTACTTCGACGTTGATGGTCTTAGTCGTCGCATTTCTTCCGGCAACGCTAGCTACCTTAAGCTCAGTTTTACTCTTGCGCTTTAACGTTATTTTCTTGGGGCCGCCAGTCTCAACCCTACCATGACTGGTGCGTAACGATTCCAGCAGCTTCATTTTGTCTTCATCCGAAATCGGATCATTCGCACCAGACACCTGCACACCGGCTGCATTCAGTTGTTCTAGCAACTTGTCGATGCCGACACCGATGACCTCGGAAAGTTGTTTTGCTGTCACATTTGGCATGGTTATCTGTCCTAATTCATTGTGTTGATCGCTTAGCAATTCGCCTGATATATCAGACTACTCTGCCTCAGCAAACCAGGGTTCGCGTGCTTTCATAATCAGCGTTGCTGCAAAAGCTTCGTCGATGCCTTCGACTTCGATGAGTTCATCGGTCGACTGTTCGGCCAAATCTTCCATCGTACAAATACCCTTTCTCGACAGGGTCTGTGCTAACTCAAGTGTCATAAATTCCATGGTTAACAGGTCATCCTGTGGTTCACCTGCTTCAGCGGTCTCCTCGCTGGCAATTGCCATTGTTAACAGCGCATCACGAGCCCGACCGCGCAGCTCCCGCACAATTTCTTCGTCAAATTCGGCAATTTCTACCAGTTCGGATTCAGGAATATAGGCAACTTCATCAATCGTCGTCAAGCCTTCCTGAACCAGGATAATCGCAACTTCTTCGTCAACATCGAGCTGGCTCATGAAACTCTCAACCAGTTGACGCGATTCTCCCTCCGACTTTTCTTCGGCGGCGGCTTCGTCCATGACATTCAGTGTCCAACCGGTTAACTGACAGGCCAGTTTAATATTTTGGCCACCCCGCCCAATTGCCTGCGAGAGTTTTTCTTCCGGTACCGCAATATCCATAGAACCCGATTCCTCATCAATCACTATAGAAGTGACTTCTGCGGGCGACATTGCATTGACCGCAAACTGCGCTGGATTATCATCCCAGAGGATAATGTCGACACGTTCACCTGCCAGCTCATTGGAAACCGATTGAACGCGCGAACCTCGCATACCGACACAGGCTCCGACTGGGTCCATTCGGGCATCGTTGCTTTTAACCGCTATTTTGGCACGCATACCCGGGTCGCGAGCAGCCGATTTAATTTCAATTAAATCCTGGCCGACTTCCGGTACCTCGAGCTTGAATAATTCGATTAAGAAATCTGGCGCGGTGCGGCTGATAAATAATTGAGGACCACGTACTTCTGAAGCAATTTTATACAAAAAACCTCGAACACGATCGCCTGGGCGTACCGATTCACGTGGTATCATTTCTTCGCGTGGAATATATCCTTCAGCGTTATCACCCAAATCAACATAAACATTTCCGCGTTCGACGCGCTTAACCTGTCCCATAACCAGTGATCCTTCACGGTCGGTGTAGGCATCGATAACCTTGCGGCGTTCGGCTTCACGGACTTTCTGAACTATAACCTGTTTGGCAGTCTGCGCGGCGATGCGGCCAAACTCCACCGAATCTATTTGTTCTTCGACAAAATCACCCAGTTGAATATCCGGTTCATCAATTTGTGCGGCTTCTAGTGTAATCTGGTGGAGCGGCTCTTCGAGACCGCCATTCTCTCCGGGTTCGCAAACTTCCCAGCGACGATAGGTGTCGTAGTCACCGGTCTTTCTGTCAATATCAACACGGACTTCAATATCCTGTTGGTATTTTTTCCGGGTCGCTGATGCTAACGCGGCTTCGATTGCTTCGAAGATTATTTCGCGATCAACACCTTTTTCGTTTGAAACCGTGTCGGCCACCAATAAAATTTCTTTGTTTTCCATCGTCGTTTCCCGCAATATCTATGCTTACCTGATCGGAATATATAAATGGCTATATCTGCTCGACCAGATTGGCTTTACCAATGTCGGCCAAAGGCAGTTGATAAATCTCACCATCAACTTCTATCTCGATCAATTTAGAATCTGTCACGCCCCGTAACACCCCTTTAAAATTACGCCGACCACCCAGCCCTACCATCATTTTTATCTTTGCTGTTTGACCGCCGAAACGCTCGAAATCAGCCAGCTTAAATAATGGGCGATCCAGGCCGGGCGACGATACTTCCAGATCGTAGGCCTGCCGAATCGGTTCTTCGACGTCCAATACACCACTGATCTGGTGGCTAATACGGGCACAATCGTCAATATTCACACCATTTTTGTGGTCGATATAGACACGCAATGTGCCGTGACTACTAGCACCGCTAAACTCAACGCCAACGAGTTCGTAACCCATCGATTCGACTACCGGTTCAAATAATACCGCTAAATCCTGCACGGACGGCCCTCAATAAATCCCAATAAAAAAGGCCCATACGGGCCTTTTGAACTGTCTATCGACTGCTATATGAATCTCGATCCATCAATAGTCAGACAAAATTTTGGTAGCGGGGCTGGATTAAACCGGGCTGCGTAGGTCAATGACCTTCGTTTCCGAACCTTAATACCCTCTACCGACACCAATGAAATTGGTAGCGGGGGCTGGATTTGAACCAACGACCTTCGGGTTATGAGCCCGACGA
>CAZYYM010000078.1:0-17165 GCA_964651385.1 uncultured Gammaproteobacteria bacterium
CGAAATGGAATCAGCTATGTCATTCTTGGAGATATGGATACCGATTTATTGCTGGCGGCAGCAGAAAATACTGTTCGGCAGTATCCCTAGCAGTGATTGCCAGCAGGGAACGTTCACCACGATCTGGTGGCTTGCCGCCCGGCATAATAAAGTAGCCGGCCATTCTAGGCCGTTATTCCCATATATTCATCCCCGGTTATCATCCTGTTCTGTCGAAGTACGATCACTACCATGAGGGGAGATATCTTTGAAAACACCAAGCAGCCTGGTATCACAATCACGCATACGCCGTAGCGCCACGCAGTGGCGGGATATTATTCGCCAATATAAACAAAGCGGTCAGACACAGGCCGAATTTTGTAACGGCTATTCACTCGCGCTAAGCACTTTCAGTCGCTGGCACCAGAGACTGACAGGACACTCCGATACGGTGAACGTGGATACCGGGGATGGACGCCGATGGAGAATCGCACCTCATCTGCTGTCAGAAGTGAAAGAAGTGTCACCCCAGTTACAGGCTACTACCACGAAAAACCAACAAAAGCGCCAACGACGAAAGAAGAAAAAGCATTAGTGCAATACGGCCTAAAATGACCGGTTACGTTAAACCAGACTGACGCATGCCGGAAAAAGAGTGAGGAAGACTTTTTCGATTGTGGGCCACCACAACTCGTATCATGATGTTGGAGATTTTGAAGCATGCTTTGTTCCACAGCTAGCCGACCTCTATCGTCTTGATAAGCATTTTCAGCTACCGCAGGATGTCTGAATCTAGCCCACATTTCATATAATTTAATGACAACATTTTATACTTTGTAAGGCTTTCGCGTATTCCTGATGCAAAAACGCAAAAACAAAATTTGCTGCTACACTAATAGCAAACCTACATTGATGGCATGGTATAGATCGTGGAAAAAAGTAAGTGGGATGCCTTAGCTAGTAGTCCTGTGTGCAGGTCGTGGCCCGTCGGTGCTGTTGCTGTGCCAACTTTGCACAATACCTTTAACCGACAGCAGATGTTGTCGCTTGACGTCAACTAGTTCCGTGTTTACGAAACCACTGGCCGACTAATGCCCGATTCGATGTCAGTTGCCCACATTTTTGCCCCAAGTTCATTCAATTGGCTGAGCCAAGCTCTGGTAGCACGCCGAATTAATTCACTTCGTTTAAATCACCAAATGATGGTTCTTTCCCATTCCCTGGTAAAGTCGACGTGTGATCGTTTACATTGTCAGGACCAAATCAATCCCGTCGAGAAGGAGAGTAACACCTCGGCTAGCAGCGCTCAGGTTTAAAAAAACTGGAAAAAATATGAGCATCAAGAAAGTTACCAAATACAGTTTCCTGATTGTATTTTTCCTGATAACAGTTATTGCTTCGATTAACGCTATTTCCATAATACAACTTCGCGAAAACAATTCAGGGAAAAAGCTTATATCGACCCTTGTTCGCATTCAGAAAAACATGAACAAGTTGATACTTGACTCGATTCGGGTAAAAAAACTAGCTGAGTTGCAATTCATAAAAACGACTTTTAGGGGACAAGAGCAAAAATTTGAGTCGACTAAAAATAGCATCATTGCCAAGAAAAAGGATGACTTTCTCGACCAGTTTCTAACAGATATTTATCGTTACGACGTTGTTCAGCAAGATTTGACCAGGCTGTTCGAAAATGAAAAAGAAATTGAAAATAAATTTGCTGCGATTTTTAATCTTCAAGTTGAAAAAATAAATATTGGCAATGCCTTCCTCGAAAACTATCCGCTGGAAAATACCACCCGTAATTCAATTCAGAAAATTGTCTGGAGTTCCGATGACATTTCCTTAATAAAAGACTTTGCCGATTTGAAATACTATAGTAAAGAGGCCCTTTATCAGCACAAGAATCAGGAGTATCTGGATAAGTGGCTCGAAAAATCGAAATTACTTAAAGCAAAAACTAATATAAATTTATTCGATGATTACATCAGTACAATAAAAAACCTGTCACTGCATATTGTAAGGAGCAGCCAAATCACGCAAAAGGAAGCCAGGCTAGTAGCGGCCATCCAGGAAATTCTTAAAACAAATAGCCTGCTTAACGACCGGATCGAAAAAATTTCCCAATCCATTCTGGATGATTTTATAAACAACAGCAATAACCTTCTTATCGTGTTGATGTTCTTAACCATTGGTTTTCTAAGTTTTTTTGCACGGAAGGTGTATGTCAACATAGGATTATCCGTTGACGAAATCGAAAACAAGGTTGACCAGGGAATAAACGAAATAAAGAATTTGAACAGGGAAATCGAGATTACCCAGAAAGAAGTCGTCTTTACCATGGGTTCGATAGGAGAAAGTCGCTCAAGGGAAACGGGTAACCATGTAAAGCGGGTAGCTGAGTACTCTAGGCTATTGGCGTTATATTACGGGCTGCCTGAGGATCAAGCCGAAATGCTAAAACAGGCTTCGCCTATGCACGATATTGGCAAGGTCGCAATCAAGGACTCAGTGCTGAACAAGCCCGGAAAACTGGATGCCCATGAATGGGAGATAATGAAGACCCATGCGGAGCTTGGATATGAAATGCTCAAAGGTTCTAATCGCGCCCTTTTGAAAGCTGCCGCCACAGTAGCCTATGAGCACCATGAAAAGTGGGATGGGACGGGATATCCCCGGGGTTTGGTTGGCGAGCATATACATATTTATGGAAGAATTACCGCGTTGGCCGATGTTTTTGACGCCCTGGGAAGCGACAGGGTTTACAAAAAAGCCTGGGATGACGAGAAAATTTTCAGTCTGTTTAACGAGGAACGCGGGAAGCATTTCGATCCCCGGCTCGTCGATATCTTTTTTAATCAAAAAAGCGAGTTTTTGGATATTCGAAACTCTATGAAAGACGTATTCTAACCGGCCGGGAAGCTCAGCCGGGAAACCCGCTCTGTTTTATTCAGAAATAAACCATACGGTTACCGCTCAAAATAGTAAATAATCCACATAATCGACACAATCTACGCATTTATCTACCCGCTTCTTCCGCAATTACCCACCATGGTTTACACCAAAGTCCTATTCTAAATACTAATTATCCCGATTTGTCGGTTTTCGGATGCCTTTTATTATATTCAGCACTGTGGCGGCCTGATCGATTTATGGTTCGAAACAAAATCTATACCGGGCTCTCACAGATCTACTGAACAGTTGTTGTAGTCATCATATTACTCTTAGATTAAGGCAATATTAAGACTCATGGAAAGCAATTGCTCCCTGTAACAAGTGCAGCTAATTCAGGTAGATGTATATGGCCAATAATGGGGCTGGAGTGAAATTACCTGCGGTTTGTTTTACTCAGATTTATCCCGGCAATTGGTCAATTTAATCGTAACTGTATTTGACTATTATCGAATACTTGTTTGTTAAACCAGATGGAGATGTGAATGAACAATTCAGCTTTTCGACACAGTCAGATAGCTATTCTGACTGCCCTGCTTTGCGCAGGCTCAGCCCAGGCGGCGCCGTTAGACGGCGGAACCCTGGACCCGACTTCAATCCCGAAATATGTTACGCCGCTGGTTATACCACCGGTGATGAACAACTCAGGTAACGCCGGCGAATATGACATCGCAATGCGGCAGTTTAAACAGCAAATTTTACCCGGCGGTATCTGGAATACGATCACCGGCCGCAGTGATTCGTTTCCAGCTACGACGATCTGGAGCTATGGCCCGGATGCCGACCCGGTACCCGATTCGACCAATATTGGCGGCGCAGCCGGTGTTGCACCGGCACCGAACTCGCAATTCAACTATCCGTCTTATACCGTTGAAGCGACAAAAGACGTCGCTACTCAAATTAACTGGATCAACGGCCTGGTGGATGAGAATGGTAATGCCCTGCCCCACCTGTTTGCCGTTGATCAGTCACTGCACTGGGCCAATCCGATTGCCGATTGCGAAGGTGGTGAACTACGCACGGACTGTATGGGTCTGAGCGCAGCGCCTTATACCGGCCCGGTACCGATGGTATCTCACCTGCACGGTGCGCATGTCAGTGCTGCAAGCGATGGCTACACCGAAGGCTGGTGGCTACCCGATGCCAACAACATCAACTGTGTTCCGCGTGATGCGAATGGTAATCTGACCCGCGTTCCCACCGGGCACAACGCGACCAACAATACCTGGGATGTTGCCTGTCAAGGTACAATCGCAAACCTGCTAACCGACCGACAGGGTAATATTAATGCCAACGTCGGTAACGGTTCGGCGGTTTATGACTACCAGAACGATCAACCCTCAACCACACTTTGGTACCATGACCATTCGCTGGGTATAACCCGTCTTAACGTGTATGCCGGTCCTGCGGGTTTTTACCTGATACGTGACCTCAATGGTTCCGAAACCGGTTTGCAGGCCAACTCCATACTGCCCGGGCCAGCGCCTGTGGCTGGTGAAAATTTGATGACAACTAACTTCCCGGGATCGATGGGCGGTTCACGACACAAGTATCGTGAAATTCCGATTGTTATCCAGGGTCGTTCATTCAATGCCGATGGTTCGCTGTACTACCCCGATAACCGCGCCTTCTTCGAAGGCTTGAATGTCGCTGGTACAGATGGCAACAGTGGTCAATTTCCTGGCGGCACCGGTGAACTGCGGATCGATATGGATCCGACTACTTCGGACATCGCCCCGATCTGGAACCCTGAAGCTTTCTTCAATACCATGGTAGTCAACGGTGCCACCTGGCCGAAACTCGAAGTTGCACCGGCACTGTATCGATTCCGCCTGCTGAATGGTACCAACTCGCGTTTCCTCAACCTCGCTTTGCCGGTTACCGACGCCAATAGCAATCAAATTTCAGTTATGCGTCAGACCTACCGCTATGAGGACGACGGAAGGTCCAAGAAACCGAAGGCGATCAGCAGAAATGAACTGCGTTTCTGGCAGATCGGTTCCGACCAGAGCATGCTGCCGCAGGCCGTTGCCGTCCGTACCGGATTTGCAACCGCCGGCCTGGCGATGAAAAGTAGCGGAAAGTTCCGTGTAGAAACGCCTGCGCCCGATCCTTCGCAGGCTTTGCTGATGGGCCCTGCTGAACGCGCCGATGTTATCGTCGATTTCCGTGGTTACCCGGATGGCACCATCATCACCATGACCAACACCGCACCCGATTCACCATTCGGTGGTTTTCCTGATGCGCCAGCCGACCCGTCAACTACAGGCCAGGTGATGCGCTTCGTCGTCAACCATGCGCTGTTGGGTGAGAGTCCGAGCGATGAAATGCATCCTGTACTCGGCGAAATAGTGACTTACGTTAAAGAAAAAGGAATAACCCGCACCAAACCTGCCGACAAGGAATTGCTGAGCCTGGTATTAAACCCGGCAACAGCAGCCACTCTGCCCTGGAATATTGGTATAAACGCTGCCGCGCTTGAAAATTTCACTGTCGCGGTAACCAATCCATCACCACGTCAACTGGCACTGATCGAAGAAGAGTCAGAGAAGATATGTGCGGATACCGACCTGGCCGGCAATCTCATTCAGGTAGCTGACACACCCGTTGCCGGCGTCTGCCCCGGCACTGCATTACCCTTCGCACCAAAGGCGGCTGTAACCGGTACAGTTGACAACACTGGCACACCTTCGGTAACACTGTGGTCTGACCCGGTCCGGAGCAATATCAATGCCGACGGTTCGGGCAGCCAGACTGCCGAGCAATGGAACCTGTGGAACTTCACCGTCGATGGACACCCGATTCACGTCCATCTGGTCAAGTTTAAGGTATTGGGTCGAGCTGCCATAGGCGGTGGTCCAAGCATTGTTAGCACACCGACCGGTACTCAAGCCTGGGAAAATGGCTGGAAAGATACCGTCATCACTTACCCCGGCGAAATCACTTCGGTGGCCGCCGACTTCGATATCAATGGTCTCTATGTATGGCACTGCCATATCCTGGAGCACGAAGATAACGAAATGATGGTGCCAATGTGTGTTGGTGAAGCTGGCGTCGATTGCCCGGCAAAAGTTTTCTAACCAGCTACACTTTGTTAAATAGAAGCCGCCTTCGGGCGGCTTTTTTTATCCGGCACGAGACTGTTATTATTCACCTACCCGGTCACATCCGCTACGAGTAAAAATTTATGCAAGTTAGATTACTGATATCCCCTCTATTCTGTTTATTGTCTTTTCTGGCTACGGTATCTCAGGCCCAGCAGTTAACCGATAGCGATGACCGTATCAACTATGCTATCGGTCACCAGATAGGCTCTGACTTTAAGCGCCAGAATAAAGAATTGATGGAACAGGCGATTCGCCGGGGTATGCAGGATGGTTACTCGGGAAATGCGCCAGCTATCGACCGGCAGGAAATGAGCCGCGCGTTGGGCGACCTGAAACGCAATATCACCGAAAAAATGAAGGCCGATGCGCTGAAACGCATCCAGGACAGAGAAAAAGATGAACAGCAAAAGCGTAGTCAGGGTGAAGCCTTTATGCTTGAAAACGAGTCCAAAGAGGGCGTGGTCACGCTCGAAAGCGGACTACAGTATAAAGTTCTAAAGCCGGGGTCCGGCCTCAGCCCGACGCTCGATGACCAGATAACATTTCACTACCGCGCCAGAACCCTGGCGGGCAAAGAGTACGACAGCTCCTACAAAAGAGGTAACCCGCTAAGTCGGCGTGCAGGCGGAATCTTACCCGGATTTAGTGAAGCCATACAGTTAATGAAACCCGGATCGAAGTGGGAATTATACCTCCCGCCGGAACTGGCTTACGGTCGCGAAGGCCCGCTGGCCCATCAAACCGTTATTATCGAGCTTGAGTTGCTATCGGTCGATCAGCAGGCCGCCAGCCAGTGATACTGGCGCCCGACACAGAGACGATTATTTTACCGGCAGATCGGGGCTAAGACGTTTATAGCTAACGGGTATCTTCATCGAACTACTGTCGACCAACTGGTGCTCAACCGAGACTAGTTCCAGTATTGCGCCGGGTACATTGCTACTTTTGATTGATACCTGTCTTTCATCGCTGGTGGCGACACCCAGCACTCCCCGATCCATGCGCCGTAACGACATAAACAAACGCGACAGGGTAGTCATTTCGCGTGCATTTAAACCGATCGAGCCGCCGCTGGACATACAATGTTGCGCATAGGCCTGGCCAGGCTCTGTGCCGGTTTCGCTCACCAACACGCAGGATTTCCCGGCCACCGACAGCTTTTTCTTGAGTGGTTTGAATTTCGGTGCGTTCAAGCGGGTTTCGGGCCAGAACAGGCGGCCCATACGAGTGGTTTGAAACTGCTTTTTGTCGTCATCAACCTCGAACTGCAATAGCCGACCGGTATCCATCACCATGTAGTCATATTCACGCGAAGGGCTGAACTCCATTCTAAGCCAGCGACCACTGATCGCTATTTTATATTGTGTCTGGCGCCCGTCCTGCGCCGTGTATTTGTAGACCAGCGTACTGTCTGCCTGCACACTGGAAGAAGCCGAACACAGCAGCAATATAAACCCTAATAATTTGAAACGTTTCAATTGTTAAACCTCGTCATTCCTTAATAGTACAAAACTCGCCACAATAGACTATAACCACAGTTAGCCCAGAGATAACGAGCAGCACTGGATCATCAATATAACAGCAGTTAAGCCCTGTTTATTCCAGTTCGTTCACACTTTAACTATATTAATATGGCGCGGCAAAAAAATTGATAAGGCGTTCACGCTATTTTCATGAATGCCATGATATACAAGGCATTGAACCGGAGCTGTCGATAAGGCCATGTTTTCCACCGCCAAAGCAGTGATACGGGAACCCTTTTTTTTTGCAACTTGAAATCATGCTCGGTCGGAATATCGCGCTACCGGATTTAAATTTTTTATGGAGATTCACATGAAACACCCAATATTCATCATTATCGCATCCATGTTTTTAAGCAACGCGTTTGCCGCCGATAATGAGGCCCTCAAAGATGACACATCGCGCCTCAGCTATAGTGTTGGCTATCAAATCGGATTTGACTTCAAACGGCAGCAGTTCGAACTGAGGCCTGATATTCTGGTAAAAGGCATCGAAGATGCACTGGCCGGCGACAAGATGCTAATGACGGCCGAAGAGATGCGCCAAAGCATGGCTGAACTCGGACAGAAAGTCGCCGAGCTCAAGAAAAAGAGAAATCAGCAGATCCAGGAATATGCGCAAAATAACCGCGACTTTCTCATCGAAAATGGTAAAAAACCCGGCGTCACTACTACCGATAGTGGTTTGCAATACCGGGTTATCGAAGAAGGCGCCGGGGAAAAACCCCAGCCAACTGATACTGTTTTGGTAAACTACCGGGGCAAATTAATCGACGGTACTGAATTCGACAGCTCTTACGCGCGCAACAAACCCGCCAGTTTCCGCGTTAACCAGGTTATTAAGGGATGGACCGAAGCCCTGCAATTGATGCCGCGGGGCTCGCACTGGCAGCTATTTATTCCATCCGAACTGGCTTATGGCAAAAGAGGCGCCGGGCAATCCATCCCTCCCGAAAGTACACTTATTTTTGAAGTCGAGCTAATCTCTATTCAGTAAACAAACCTGAAGTCGACTATTCGGTAATCCAGTGATGGCATTTTTCATTCGCATGAAGACGATGCGTAAGACTTACGTCAGCTCTATCCTGTTCATCATAATCACTGCCTGCCTGTCTACCGCACAGGCAGGCAACGATGCAGACGATATGCCCTCTCAAAGGCACGACCACGACCATGGCAGTATCCAGACTGACGCCGGCGATACGCCAACAGCGGATCAGTCATTATTCTGGGAAAGCAGTGTATTAAACTCTGAGCCGGCAATATCGGGGCAGCATGACGGATTTAACCACAGTGTACAAATCGTTCCAGAATATAGGCTACCGTCCAGCCTTGCGCCGGTTGCTAAATCCCTGCCGAGCATTTCATCGATTCAAAATGACAGCTCTGAGCATAATTATGTCTGCCCCATGCACCCCCAGATTGTGAGAGGCCACGAGGGTAGCTGCCCTATCTGTGGGATGGACCTGGTGGCGCATGAAGGCCATGAGGGGCATTCGCATCAAACAGATAATCCACAGGTATTTCTCAGTGCAGGTGTCATCCAGAACATGGGTGTGCGCGTTGCATCGGCTCAGAACAGACATCTCGACAAACATATCATCACCCAGGGACAGGTAAGTGCCGACGAAGACAGGGTTGTTAACATCCATCCGAGGACACCCGGCTGGGTACAAAAGCTTTACCCGCTAACCGAAGGCGATCGGGTGGAGCGTAAAGATACCCTGCTCGATTTTTACTCGCCTTTTATCAACAAAATTCAGCTCAAATACATTGCCGCGATGGAAGAGTTCGATGCACTTTCCTACAACCCCGAAATGACCACAGAAGTGAATGCAAAGGTCGACTCTATCAGGAATTCACTACGTTTATTAAACGTCATGGATATGGATATAAACCGAATTAAAAATAGTCGTAAGGTTCAGAACACAATCCAGCTTATTGCCCCGCAAAGTGGCGTCATTACCGATTTAAATATCCGTGAAGGCACTTATATCGAACCTTACCAGGCGATGTTCACGATTGTCGACCTGAGTCGCGTCTGGGTGATGATTGATATCTATGAGCACCAGGCTGCCTCGGTCAGAAAAGGCCAGAAAGTCACCATTACCACGCCCGCAATTCCAAATCGTAGTTGGGAGGCGGTGATCGACTATATTTACCCGGATGTTAACCCGACCACGCGCACTCTGCGCGCGCGCATAACGATTGATAACCCGGATGAGGCGCTGTTGCTTAATATGTATGTTGCTGTCGATATCTCCGCGAGTAAGGGCGACGACATCGCGCTAACCGTGCCGCGCGAGGCCGTTATTTTGACCGGTAATCGCGAAGTGGTGATAAAGTCGCTGGGAAATGGTCACTTCCAGCCGGTGGCGGTAACTAGCGGAATGCGCGATGAAAACTATGTGCAGATTCTTTCCGGTATTGGCCAGGATGATGAAATTGTCGTTTCCGGGCAATTTATGATTGATTCTGAATCCAGCCTGCAGGCGAGTTTTTTAAGACTGGCGAAGTAGTATCCAATGCCCGCAAAAATCATAGCATGGTCGCTCAACAACCGTATCCTGGTATTGCTCTGCTCCCTGCTTATCTCAGTCTGGGGCTGGCTCTCGCTTAGCACTATCCCGCTTGACGCGATCCCTGATCTTTCCGATGTCCAGGTAATTATTAAAACCAGCTACCCCGGACAATCTCCGCGCGTTATAGAAGAACAGGTCACCTACCCGATTACCACGACGATGATGTCTGTGCCAGGGGCCAGAGTGGTCCGTGGCTATTCATTTTTTGGTGACTCCTATGTGTATGTCATTTTCGACGACGATACTGATATATACTGGGCACGTTCCCGGGTACTGGAATATCTAAATCAGGCTTCGGCCAATTTACCCGAATCGGTTGTACCCCAATTGGGGCCAGATGCTTCAGGAACCGGCTGGATTTACAGTTATGTATTAGTGGATCGTAGTGGCAACAACGACTTATCGCAATTACGTAGCCTGCAGGACTGGTTTTTAAAATACGAATTACAGACCGTTAAGGGCGTTGCCGAAATAGCCACGGTCGGTGGCATGGTAAAACAGTATCAGGTCATTTTGAACCAGTCCAGACTGAGAACCTATGGCATCCCGATAAAACAGGTGGCACAGGCCATACGCGACTCCAATCGCGAAGTTGGCGGCTCGGTTATCGAAATGGCCGAGTCTGAGTATATGTTGCGCAGCCGCGGCTATCTCGGCTCAATCGCAGATATTGAGCAAATCCCTATCCAGCTCCGCGAGGATGGCATTCCGATTCTATTGCGTGATATCGCCACCATTCAAATTGGCCCCGAAATGCGTCGCGCGGTAGCCGAGTTGGACGGCGAAGGCGAGGTTACCGGCGGAATTGTGGTGATGCGACACGGCGAAAATGCATTGCAAACCATTGAGGCCATTAAACAAAAACTCGACGAGTTAAAATCGGGCCTGCCCGATGGGGTCGATATAGTGGAAACCTACGACCGTTCAGCGCTGATTATCCGTGCGGTCGACAACCTTACCGGCAAACTGATACAGGAATTGGCCATTATTGCTGCTGTGTGCCTGTTATTTCTATTTCATCTGCGCTCAGCGCTGGTTGCCGTTATCAGCCTGCCAGTCGG
This sequence comes from uncultured Gammaproteobacteria bacterium, assembly GCA_964651385.1. GTDB lineage: Bacteria > Pseudomonadota > Gammaproteobacteria. Next base: position 11,202 of record CAZYYM010000078.1, read on the forward strand.
TATCCTTATTGCCTTTATCATCATGCGGCAACAGGGAATCAATGCGAATATCATGTCTCTGGGAGGCATTGCTATAACTATTGGCGCAATGGTCGATGCCGCAATCGTAATGATTGAAAACACACATAAGCATTTACAGCATAGCAGCGCCAGGCCCGGCTCAGCCGAATTCTGGAAACTGATCGGCAATTCTACCGCCGAAGTTGGCCCGGCTCTGTTTTATTCGCTATTGATCATCACCCTGAGTTTTATCCCGGTGTTAGCCCTCGAAGCGCAGGAAGGTAAATTATTCTCACCATTGGTTTATACAAAAACCTTCGCGATGGCCGCCGCCGCCGGGCTCGCCATCACCCTGGTACCTGTTTTAACGGGTTATCTGGTGAGAGGAAAAATTCCGCATGAAGCCAGCAACCCTTTAATCCGTATTCTAATTGCGATTTATCGACCAATGCTCGGCTACGTACTCAATCGACCGATGAGAATTTTGTTTCTAGCACTGGTTCTGGTGTTCAGCATTGCCTTACCTCTGCTCGGCATCAAAGGCCTACTAACGCCTTTTCAGTCGACCGGGAGTCAGCAAGCCCAGCAAGAGGACAGCGGTTTTGCGTCCTCCATGGCTCTCGAATGGGGCGAAGCCTTCGCTGCAATCCCCTGGTTAGCCAGCCTCGACAAAGGCCTGGGGTCGGAATTCATGCCCGATCTGTTCGAAGGCGATATACTTTATATGCCAACCACCATGCCCGGATTGTCTATTGGTAAAGCCCGTGAATTGTTACAACAAACCGATCGCCTGATATTACAGGTGCCTGAGGTGGAGCGGGTTTTTGGAAAAATCGGCCGCGCAGAAACGGCCACTGACCCAGCCCCGTTAACCATGATTGAAACTTTGGTCAAGCTAAAACCTCGGGAGCAATGGCGCGCGGGTATGACCCTAAAAAAGCTGAAACGGGAACTCGACCAGCAAGTGAAGTTTCCGGGTTTGAGTAACGCCTGGATCATGCCGATTAAGGGTCGTATCGATATGCAGTCCACCGGCATCAAAACACCGGTAGGGATTAAGGTGGCCGGTGCTGATATTGCAATGATCGAAAAAATAGGTCTACAGATCGAACAGACTTTGATGCAGCTTAAAGGAACCTCGTCGGTCTATTCAGAGCGCGTTACCGGCGGTCGTTATATCGAAATTGTTCCCAGGCGTATCGAGGCCGCTCGACTGGGTATAAGTATTGAAGATATCAATGAAACCGTCAGTGTTGCCATAGGCGGTATTAATATAACCCAGACTGTCGAAGGACTGGAACGCTATCCACTCAATTTGCGTTTTTCCCGGGAGCAGCGAGACGACATATACAAACTGAGGCAACTGCCGCTGGTTACCGAAACGGGTGCACAGATTCCGCTCTCGCAGATAGCCGAAGTAAAAATTGTCGATGGCCCACCATTACTGAAGAGTGAAAATGGCCGTCTCAACGGCTGGACCTTCATCGACCTGGCCGATGTCGATCTAGCTGAATATGTCACCGAGGCAAAGAATCGGGTTCAACAACAGGTCAAGTTGCCACCGGGCTATTCGATTACCTGGTCGGGCCAGTTCGAATACCTGCTCAGAGCACAGCAGAAACTGTCCAAAATTATCCCGATAACTCTATTGATTATTTTCATCCTGATTTACCAGATATTTAATCGTCCGGGCGCCGCCCTGCTGGTTTTTATGTCATTGCCTCTGGCACTGGTAGGCGGTTTCTGGTTATTGCTGGTCCTGGGATATAACCTCTCAGTGGCAGTCATCGTGGGGTTTATCGCGCTCACCGGAGTTGCTGCTGAATTTGGTATCATTATGCTGCTATATTTGAATAAAGCACTCGAACAACGACAGTCAGAACAGCGTCTGGATAGCCTGGACGACCTTAAAACTGCCATCGTCGAAGGTGCTGTCTTACGGGTACGACCCAAGGCGATGACGGTTTCAGTGATTATCGCCGGCTTGCTACCGATAATGATCGGAAGCGGCACTGGCTCGGAAGTCATGCAGCGTATTGCTGCACCGATGATCGGCGGAATGATTACCGCGCCATTACTATCAATGTTTGTTATACCGGCCGCTTATCTAGTCTGGAAACAATATTCACTGAATTTGAAGTAATCCAGCTAACAGGCTATCGATTGATTCCGATGCACTAATTCGCCAACTCGATCTGGGAAGTATTTGCCCGGCGAAGAAATCGACTCGATCCTCGGCTAAATCGACTCTCAATCAGTTATAGACAACCGGCCCTGCTCAGGAAAATTGTTCCCAAAGCTGATCGCCATGAACGTCCAGACAGGCAATGGTGATGATCGCAAAGGCGTAATCAGGATTTTGCCGGCGGGGTAGCGCACCGTTGCGACAATTTCAGTCTATTTCACTATGCCTGTTGATTCAGTGTTCACTAGTTGAATCAAAATTCCTGAGTTACAATACCAGTTAATATTTGTCTGATTCAGTTTCTCCAGAAGAATTCTCCTTCACCCTTATACTGGATATCATATGAAGCGGTCCGCTGACTCGCAAATCGAACAACAGACGATATCGTCCATTATTTCCCATTGCCTGCTGTTTTCCGCAATGGAACCGGACCAAATTTCGAAAATTTCACGCGAGGCACAGGTTATCGAACTGAAAGCTGGCGAGCAATTATTTGAACAGGGTCAATCTGCGAAGGCTTTTTACCAGGTTGCCTCCGGGGCGATCAAACTGTCTCTTTATTCTGCGGGGGGCAACGAAAAAATAATTGACGTCATTACCCCTGGAAATACCTTTGGGGAGGCATTGATGTTTAATCGGGTGCCGACTTATCCGCTCAATGCCGCAGCCCTGTCGAAGAGTAAACTGGTGAGCTTTAGCAACGAATCCTATGTCGATATATTACACGGGTCTACCGATGCCTGCTTCGCTACGATGGCGAAGATGAGCATGCGGCTTCATAGATTAATTGGAGAAATTGATCGATTGACACTACAGACGGCACCGGCGCGGGTGGCCTACTACCTGATCGCTTTATTACCCGATGACCAGACTGATGCTGCGAGTGTCAAACTTGATGTACCAAAACATGTGCTCGCAGCGCGCTTGTCAATTACGCCCGAAACCCTGTCACGCTGCTTTTCGCGGTTGATACAAGACGGCCTGATAAAAATGGCAGATAGCACAATCACCCTGGTCGACTCGAACCGATTGCGCAAATTAATGTCGCTCGGCTCATTGTAGCCGGGAGCGAAGAATTAAGGTTAAGATAATGAAGGGTTACCGCGACCAGCATTTTCCGCAGGTCTGATTGATCGGTAAACCAGCACCAGAAAAACCACTCCCCCGATAATCGATACCAGGCCGCCCAGTCCCATCAACCCCATTCCGGCTATCTGGTCGAACCCCTGGCCGGCGGCCGTTGATTTTCGCTGCACATTGTATCCACCAGACCAGGCCAGACCGATAATATGCATGAGTTGACCGCAACCATAGAGTCCCGGTTGCCATCGGGCAGCCCGGCCACAAACTTTCCTAAATCCAAGCAGCGGCAATAAATGGTAGGTCATGCCCATGAATGCAATGGTTACCCCGACAATGGAACCGTGATAGTGGGCGGGGATAATGACATTGCTGCCACGGATCATAAACCCGATTAGTCCACCCGTACCAAACAATAAAATCGAAAACAGCAACGCATTGCGTTCAACCTCGAAGCCATCGGCGGGACGCCATTTCTCAATGATTGCCATCGTCACTGCCAGGCCAACGGGAACCGCTGCCAGGGCGCCACCATATTTCATTAACTGGATAAACCAATAGAGGTGGTTACCCGAACTCACTTCGAACAACAGGTAAATGAGCGGAACCGCCAATACCGGTGATAGACCCAGCACAAATAAAACTACGACCACCCGGGCTGACAGACGCAAATGGGCGCCACTAACGCTGGCCAACCACAACCAGGCGACCAACATCAGTTGGGTATGACTAAACTGGATTATGTGGCCACTACCCCAGAAAAGCCGGTCAAAATAGGCTTGACCTACAAAGGTATCGTCGATACCGAAAAAGGAAAGACAAAAAGCGAGGATGGCGGAAGCAGACACCATCAGCGCAACAAACAGACCAAACCGCAAGCTACCTTCTCCGGCCGTATGACTGGTCCCACTCCCTACGACCAGAAAACTGCGCATAACCAGTAATAAAAAACCAACACCAAAGACTCCCAGACCAGTAAGGAAAACTTTACTTTGAAGTACCGGCACATAATTATTCATCAATGGATGACTCTCCCCGGTAAACGGGGATAGCGTGATCACAAGCATGCCGATAGCGGCCAGAAACAGAGCGATCCACCCACAGCGGAGACATCTCACCGAATTATTGAAACTCCACAAAACCCCCGCAAACGCGAGGAACCAGACCAATACGGTCAAGTCCACGTGAACCACCAGCGCGGTGCGAAAAAAGTTGGTCCAGGGTATGATTTCCTGAAAATAGGGCGTACGAGAAAGCACGATCAAAATTGTAAACAGCCCTCCAATGACCAGCGCTGACAGGCCCAGCATCAACCAACCAGTGGTGAGTTTGCGGCCATTGCTATCCGCGGGGGGTAACGTAAACTGATTATTATCTTTATTCATTTTCAAACAGATGGCCCGGTGATCGTCATTTCTATAAAAACCGCATCGGCAAGGGTGCCGGAATAATGGAAAATTTTACATCCAACTCCTCCAACGCTACCGTTTCCGTTGCGTCGGCGTCGGCGTCGGCCAGCTTGAAAGCCTCCAATACCATCGACGAATCGATTTTAATGCATTCGATGAATGGATTTTTCGTTGTCGGCCTGGTGATCAATCTAGCTGTGCTCGCTGCTTTTTTTTACTGGGCTTATCATCAATGGAAAAAAACCGGCAAATTCAGGGATAGTTCAGAGAGCCAAAAACGACATTTATAACGCACTCGAAAAATAAGATTTTACCCTTTCAAACTGAGTAAAAATCGTATTCGCGTAATGCGGTTGGGAAAACACGGCTACCAACCTTCCCAGAGGGTCGACGAGGTAGATGGCACTGACATGGTCAACAATATACTGGCCCGGCGCAGTCTCCGGCTCAATAACGTAACTTGCCCCAAATTGGGCGCTGAAATTTTCGATTATTCGTTTACTCGAAGTCACTGCGATAAATCGTCTGTTGAAATAGCGGACGTATTTTCGAAGTTTTTCCAGGGTGTCGCGTTGCGGATCAACCGACACAAAAATAACCTGGATATTTACAGTATCCCCACCGTTTTCATCTTTGACTCGACGCTGAACCGAGTCCAGTACGTGAAGGGTCAACGGACAAACGTCCGGACAGGAGGTGTAGCCAAAGAACACGAAACTCCATTTCCCTTTAAAACTTTTTTTGTCGAAACGCTGGCCATCGCCCGTCTGCAGCTCGAAAGCGGGTATTTGCCGGTATTCTGAACGCAAAATTCCCGCCAACTCTGGAGGCGGCGGCGGTGGTTTCACGAGGACATAGGTGATCAGCATTAGCAGTAAAAACAAGCCTCCCAGGACCACTGTACCCCAGGGTAAATTTTTAGCTTCACCCACGCGGGAACCATCCCGGATGGTGTTTCCGATCAGGGTGAATCAACATGCTCGTAGCGAATGATGTGTTCATTGATAACGCCAGGCTTGATCAACTCGAGGTCATCGTTTCCGAAACGTATGGTGCACGGTGACAGCGAACCACATTCGAATACGACACGATCTTCAAGATAACCATAACGTTCGAAACGGAAGGTGGCCGGTTGGTCGAGTTCGCCGAAACCGCCGCGGATAAAAGAACCGGTGGATACCTGCGCCCTCGCCCGCTCGAATACCCGGTTTATCGCCGAAGGTTTAACTACCTTCGCATAAGGATAGGGGATATAAAGGACGGCAATCCAACGGTCATCAAAAAATTTGA
>CAZYYM010000079.1:0-15116 GCA_964651385.1 uncultured Gammaproteobacteria bacterium
CGCCTTTTGACAAGGACTGGGCCATTGCCTGCAAGGCGCGTCGCGCGACTAACCGTTTCACGTTTCGCTGTATCCATCATACCTATGTTGTTAGACTACTAATTCACCTATGTTTCACAAAATCCGATATAAGCTGTTTCTCGCGATTCTCATCGCCAATAGCTTATTATTAATTATTGTTTATTTTTCGGCAAACTGGATATTCAATACCAGTTTCAGGGATTATCTTGATCAGGCGGAAGCCGATCGATTAAATCCGCTCGTACAGAAGCTGGTAGTTTTGTACCAGCAGCATGGACATTGGAGATGGATCAGGAACCGGAGTGATCGAAGCTGGCCCGAGTTGGTACATCGTTATGCAACAGATAAGGTGAATCATCGACGACGTCCTCCGAATCGGCTGAATCGTCCCGACGGGCAATTCGGAGAATTTAGCCCTGATCGCCGGCCACCGCCTCCCGATGGCAATCCCCCCGGAAGAGGTTCGAGTCTTTTGCTCCGTAATGCGGCTAACAAATTGATCATCGGAAACCCCCGTGCCCAGGATGATGCCTATTGGATTCCAATCGAGGATGGAACGATCGTCCTTGGTTATCTGGGGTTTTTGAGTCGGTTCGATATTAATGACAAGCTCGATCAACTGTTTACCGAGCGGGTAGAAAAATACCTAAGTTGGCTTTTATTGGGAATGTTATTTATCACTGCCCTCGTTGCGATACCCCTTGCTGGAGGCCTGGTTCGCCCCATCGAAAAATTACGGCTTGCTTTTCGTGAACTGGCCTCGGGGAATTACCGTATTTCGCTGGAAAAGCATGGTAATGACGAGATCGGCGACTTGCAGCTAGATTTTAACCGCCTGGCTAATACCATGAATGATAACCTGCAGGCGCGGCAACGTTGGATTGCCGATATTTCACATGAATTACGAACCCCGATAGCGGTATTGCAGGGTGAACTGGAAGCGATAATTGATGGCGTCAGAACATCTAATCCAGTCTCGCTTCGTTCGTTGCATCAGGAAGTATTAAGGTTGACCCGACTGGTTAATGACCTCCATGAGTTGTCCCTTTCAGACCTGGGAGCACTGTCTTATCATAATCGGGAAGTCGATATCAGTTTATTGATCCGCTCAATTGTTGAGCAACAGACTTTGTTGCTTGAACGCAACAATATTTCTTTCAATTTAAATACCGAAGACGTCCCAATGGTAATTTTCGCAGATGCGCAACGGCTCGAACAGTTGTTCACCAATCTTGCCAATAACAGCCGTTATTATAGTGCCCACCCCGGAAGGGTAGAAATCTTGCTGACCCGGTCTGGTTCGAGTGTTTGCATCGACTGGTCGGACTCTGCTCCAGGTGTCAGCGATGTTGATCTTGATCATTTGTTTGATCGCCTTTATCGCGTCGACGCCTCGCGTACTCACAACAAGGGTGGCTCGGGCCTTGGACTGTCCATTTGTAAAAATATTGTAGAAGCGACCGGCGGCAGTATCATTGCGAGGCATTCGTCTTTTGGCGGCGTTTCTATCACAATTTCTTTTCCTCTGGTTAAATGATCCTATGCTTCAGCCGATACTCATCGTCGAAGACGAACCAAAGATTGCCGAACTATTGCGCGACTATTGTGAACAGGCCGGATTTTCCACTGTAATAATTCACAATGGCAACGAGGCACTTGACTGGCTTAAAAATTATCAGCCGCGCCTGGTGCTCCTGGATTTAATGTTACCGGGTGCTGATGGTCTGACTATTTGTCAAAGTATCCGCAAGCATTCTGATATTCCGGTGATAATGATTACTGCACAGGTCGAAGAAATTGATCGCCTACTTGGACTCGGTCTCGGCGCAGACGATTATATCTGTAAACCGTTCAGTCCGCGTGAAGTCGTCGCGCGCATCAAAGGTATTTTAAGGCGAGTCGAAAACGCCTCGGCCCAGGAAAGCAGTTTCAGTATTGATGAAAATTCACTACGGATCTCTTACGGTAACAATTCAATCGAATTGACATCGGTTGAGTTCAGGCTGTTGAAGGCACTTTTCGATAACCCCGGCAGAATTTATTCTCGAGACCAACTCATGTCTCTGATTTACTCAGATAATCGCATTGTCACGGATCGCACTATCGATAGTCATATTAAAAAAATCAGAAAAAAATTGCTCGAATTGAATATTGTGAATGATCCGATAAGTTCGGTATATGGTGCTGGATACAAATTCAATTAGCAGTATAAATCTTTTTTCTTACCAATTTTTTGCATAATTATATTGCACAATTTGATCTCTATTTACAGCAGGAGTATCAAATGAAAAATCCCGTCTTTCTTTTAATTATTATGTCCCTTTTCAGTGTTTCTGTTCAAGCAGCACAGCAGCGAGTCGATACTGGGCCTGGCCTTGACAAAGTATTCGATCAATTGCAATTGAATGCCGGGCAGGCCAGCCAACTAACCAGGCTGATAGGGAAGCACCGTCAGCAAATGGAATCCCTGCGGGTTGATAAAAAACAGCTTCGCGAACAGATGCATCAGATTCGTGAACAGCATCGTGCGGAACTGTTAACGGTTTTAAGTTACCAGCAACTTTATGAATTTGAAAAGTTCATGCATGAAAATCGTCCTCGAAATAAACGCGAAAAAAAATCGCAGTAATACTGAATTATTGAATTCACCCGGGTCTTAGCCGGTCCGGGTGAAGTAGTTCACATTTGCCCGACTCAATTACATCTTTCATATTTTTTACACATTGCTTGCACCTTGCCCACCAATAATTAGTTTTCAATTCAATCGAACGGGTAAGGCATGAAAAATTCAGATATCGATCCAATAATCCATCAACTAAATTGGCTAACTGCCCTGTTTGCCGGGCTGATATTAATACTTAGCGGCTGCGGTGGTGGTGATTCGCAGATTTCCAGAACTGAAGTGACAGATGAGCTGGCGGCGCTTGGGAAGAAAATTTTTTTCGATGAAAATTTATCGGTCCCGGCAGGTCAGTCTTGCGCTAGTTGTCATTTACCGGCCGCAGGTTTTGCTGATCCAGACCTGATATTCCCGGTGTCTGAAGGGGCTATTTCTAATCGCTTCGGATCAAGAAACGCGCCAACTGCGAGTTATGCCTCACATATTCCAGAATTTTCCCGGATTGCAGGCGGTGGCCGTGGTGAGGTGTTTGTTGGAGGGCAGTTTCTGGATGGCCGAGCCAGTACTCTCGAAATACAGGCACAGGGTCCTTTCCTGAATGCGTTGGAGATGAATATGGCGGATAAATCTGCAGTCGTTGATCAGATTCGACTTTCTGATTATGTTGGGGAGTTCGAAGCTGTTTTCGGTACGGATGCACTCGATAGCACCGATCTGGCCTATACCCAAATAGCCCAGGCTATAGCCGCATTTGAAAGAACCGATATCTTTTCGCCATTTTCTTCTAAGTGGGACGCGGTACAGGCCGGAATGACAGTTTTCACCGTTTCGGAAGCCAACGGGCTGAATCTTTTTAATGGCAAGGGAGGCTGTCGAGGTTGTCACAATACCGGCAATGGTCGTGCTCAGGTATTCTCCGATTTCGAGTTTAAGAATATCGGCGTGCCGGCAAATCCGAACAATCCTTTCTTGAATCTCGATTCGAGCCTGAATCCAGACGGTATTAATTTTGTTGATAATGGATTGGGTGCGGTATTAAATGATGCGAATCAAAATGGAAAATTCAGAACGCCGACTTTACGTAACGTTGCAATAACGGCTCCCTATATGCATAACGGGGTATTTGACACGCTTGATGCAGTGGTTGATTTTTATAATCGACGGGATCTCGATGGTGTTGTTGCCGAGGTTTCTAATAACGTCGACAACGGCAGAAACATCGGCGAACTTAATCTGAGTGCAGGTGAAATTCAGGATTTGGTTGCATTTCTGAATACACTTACAGACGGCTTCCAGTAAATTTTATACTCTGTTGGCTGGCGTCGACTTCGATCTTTTTTGCTGCGGGAAGTTAAAATTTCTACAAGTTTAGCCAAATTCATTCGGACAAGTAAAGTCGGCAGGTGAATCACTGGAATAAGATTATCACTTTAAGGGTCAAGACAAATGCAAAACACGGCGGCAATACCTTGGTAAAATTATCGATGATAAAATGACACAACCATTCGGCTCCCTGATAAAAACGGATCAGTTTATATGCATGAAAAATCAGAACAACCGATACTCCGCGATGCGCTCGAATCCGATATGTCATCAATTGGTGAAATATACGCCGATGAAGTCATTAATGGCGTGTCCAGCTGGGAAGAGCAAGTACCTGGCAGCAAAGAAATGCTTCGCCGATTCGAAAACATAGTTGCCAATGGATTCCCTTATCGCGTTGCCGTTATAGGTGGGCAGATTGCGGGCTATTGTTATGCTTCTGCTTACCGTCCTCGTATCGGCTATCGTTACACTGTGGAAAATACAATTTATGTCGGCAAGATGATGCGCGGACGCGGAATTGGCAGGCTGTTGGTAAATGATCTCGTTACTATCTGCGAAACCAGAGGATACAGGCAAATGGTGGCGGTCATCGGCGATTCCGGTAATCATATGTCGATCGATTTTCATCGACGAATGGGATTTGAGCAGGCCGGTGTAATTAAATCAATCGGGTTTAAGCACGGTCGCTGGATGGATTCGGTGATTATGCAAAAGGTGTTGGGTGAGGGGGATAAAAAGCTGCCCGGTTAATTTACACGGGATGTTGCTCAATCCAATGGCGCGCAATATCCACACGCCGACAAATCCAGACATGATCATGTTGTTGGACGTAATCAAGAAACCGCTGCAAGGCCATAAATCGACCGGGTCGGCCAATCAGGCGGCAATGTAACCCGACGGACATCATTTTCGGCGTTCCCTCGCCTTCCCGGTAAAGCACATCGAAACTATCGCATAAATACTGGTAAAACTGTTCGCCACTATTAAAGCCCTGCGGTGTCGCAAAACGCATGTCGTTGGTGTCGAGTGTATAAGGCACGACCAGATGTGCCTTTTCATCGCCCTTACTGGTTTTAACCGATGTCCAGAAGGGCAAGTCATCGCCATAATAATCAGAGTCGTATAATAATCCGCCATGTTCGACTACCAGTCTGCGCGTATTCGGACTATCGCGACCGGTGTACCAACCCAGTGGCATTTTGCCTGTTAACTGATTGATACTATCGAGTGCTTCGGTCATGTGGGCGCGTTCGGTAGCCTCATCCATATCCTGATAATGAATCCAGCGTAGGCCATGGCAAGCAATTTCGTGTCCGGAATCAATAAATGCTTTGGTTAACTCGGGGTGACGTTGCAGCGCCATGGCGACAGCGAAAACGGTCAATGGCAGATCGCGCTTTGCGAATTCCCGCAATATTCGCCAGACGCCCGCGCGTGAGCCATATTCGTAAATAGACTCCATACTCATGTGGCGGGCGGGATAAGAAGCCGCACCGACTATTTCGGATAAAAACTGCTCAGATCCAGCGTCACCGTGCAAAACATTATTCTCGCCACCCTCTTCGTAATTGAGGACAAATTGCAGCGCAATTTGAGCATTGTCAGGCCAATACGCTTGCGGTGGATTTGCGCCGTACCCGATTAAGTCTCTGGGATAGTGATTCATCTCTAATTGCGGGATAGTAATAATGAAGCCAGATCGGGTTCCGATTCTTCGACCTTATGATGAATTTGATTTTCGACGTGTAGTAAATGCGCATTCATGATTTTGGTGGCCTTTTTGGCGTCACCATTGGCTATCGCATCGACAATGGCTTCGTGTTCCTGATTGCGACAACGGTTTTTACTGTCTGATCCCAGGTGCGTGAGTATTACCAATGGCGTACGTCGGATAATGTCTTCGAGAATATCCTGCATGACTTCATTTCCTGCAAGCACGGCGAGTTGTCGATGAAAATTTACTGATAAATCTAAAGCCTCGTTACTCTTTTTATTCTGGTAAGCCTTATGTTCAAGGTTGAGCAGCGCGCGTAATTGCGTGATATGGCTTTTGTCGTTTAATGCCACCAGGGTTCCCAGAATCGCGGCTTCGATGACCCGTCGGGTAGCGAATAGATCACGGCCTTCCTTGATAGATGGTTTGGCAACTGTGGCACCACGGTTGGGTTGCTGCGCCACCAGACGCGAGCTAACCAGTCGCGCCAGTACCTTGCGTATCGTACCACGCTTGACGCCAAACAAGTCGGCAAGCTGGACCTCTTTTAATTTGGTTCCAGGTGGTAGCTTATGATCGAGAATCGCCTGTTCTATATGACGCAGGACGTCATTTTCTTTGTTGAACGTGGGGTTTGCTTTAATCTCTAAAACCATGCGCGATTTGATTAACCCCTTCCTCGATGTACGTGGCTCATTTACAGAACAATAAAATAATTGTTAACAATATTCAATAATAATGTTGACAATATAAAGAAACCATGCGAATTTTGGCATTCCTGACATCTTGGGGGGAGCATGGGGAGGCTGACTACACATGTGCTCGATACAGCACAGGGCTGTCCGGCAGTGGCAGTCAATATAGCGTTATACCGCATCGAAGGGCAACGGATATTAATAAAAGAAGACGCTACTAATGCCGATGGCCGGCTCGAGTCGCCTATTCTGGACAATGGCGCGTTTCAGGTTGGTGTCTATGAGCTGGTGTTTCAAGCGGGTGAATATTTTTACCGTAGCAAACTCGAATTACCCGAACCTGCCTTTGTCGATGAAGTGATTCTTCGCTTTGGTATTGCAGACCCCGATGCACACTATCACGTTCCCCTGTTAGTTTCGCCGTGGAGTTATTCCACCTATAGAGGTAGCTAGAACCTTGCACCAAATACGCTTCATACTGGATGGTGAAATAGTTGCTGTCGAAAATACCGAGCCAACCCGATCGGTATTGCAGTATCTGCGCGAGGATTTAAACCGCACCGGTAGTAAGGAAGGTTGTGCCGAAGGTGACTGCGGCGCTTGTACCGTGGTTGTTGCTGAAGTGGTTAGAAATCATATCCAATATAAAGCCGTCAATGCCTGTATTCAGTTTTTGCCGACACTGGATGGTAAAGCTCTTTTTACGGTTGAATCTTTAAAACAGGATGACGGTAGTTTACATCCTGTACAGAGAGCCCTGGTTGATTATCATGGTTCACAATGCGGGTTTTGTACACCTGGCTTCGTCATGTCTTTGTATGGGTTGTACAAGAAGGGAAACAGTCCAGGTCGGGCGGTTGTCGACGATGCATTGTCGGGTAATTTATGCCGTTGTACCGGTTACCGACCGATTATCGACGCCGCGATGCATATGCACGATTACGATTTTGTCGATGACAATGATCAACGGTTGCTGGGGCAATTGAAAGCGTTAGATACTGCTCACGAAGCAGATACTGATTCTTATCGTTCCCCCACCGATTTACAAACCTTCGCAGACCTGTATCAACAAATACCTGATGCAATACTACTTGCCGGTGGTACCGATGTCGGGCTCTGGGTTACCAAACAGTTGCGCGAATTACCTGAAGTCATTTATCTTGGCAATGTCGCAGAACTGAAACTAATCAGCCAAACCGAAGCAGGCATTGAAATTGGTGCAGCGGTGACGCTCGAAGACGCCTTTGCCTGTCTCTCAGAACCTTATCCTGAATTAAATGAAATGTTTCGCCGATTCGCATCGTTGCCGGTACGCAATGCGGGTACTCTGGTTGGTAACATTGCCAACGGCTCACCGATTGGTGACTCAATGCCAGCCTTGATCAGTATTGGGGCCAGAGTTAAATTGCGACTTGGATTGAAATCGCGAGAAATGGATTTAGAGGATTTGTATATCGACTATCAGAAGAATGCGATGAAAACGAGTGAATTCGTCGAGTCAGTATTTATTCCAAAGCGGGAAACTTCGTTGCAGTTGCAATGTTACAAACTTGGCAAGCGTTTCGATCAGGATATTTCAGCGGTTTGTGCCGCCTTTGCCATGCGACTCGATGGCGGGAGAGTGGAAAGTATCAAGATTGCTTTTGGCGGTATGGCTGCGGTTCCCAAACGTGCGTTGCAAACCGAAGATTTGCTAACCGGTAAAACCTGGGATGAAAAATCTATACAACAAGGAATGGATTTGATAAAGCAAGAATTTCAGCCAATGTCTGATATGCGGGCCAGTGAAGCCTATCGCAAGCAGGCTTCGTCTAACCTGCTTTATCGTTTTTATTTGCACACCAGTTCGAATACCGCGCTGAATGTGTTCGAGGTGAGTGCCTGATGGATACCCGACCGGGGCAGTCTACAGCGCACGAATCGGCGCATTTGCATGTTGCCGGTGAAGCCGACTATGTCGATGATATTGCGGAACTGGCAGGGACTTTATACGCTGCGCCGGGATTAAGCCAACGCGCTCATGCGAATATCAAGTCGATCGACCTCAATGCAGTTAAAACCAGCGAAGACGTAGTTGCGGTATTGACTGCGAACGATATTCCTGGCCAAAATAATTGCGGACCAATCTTGGACGACGATCCTATTCTGGCGGACGGTAGAGTTTCCTACTTTGGGCAACCGGTTTTTGTCGTCATTGCTAATACGATAATAGCTGCGCGAAAGGCCGTAGGAAAAGCGGTAATAAATTACGATGAATTACCAGTCTTACTGGATGTTAAAGCCGCAAAACAGGCAGAGTCTTGGGTATTGCCACCAGCCCAATTACGTCGTGGTGATGCTAAAGCCGCTATGGCTGACTCGCCAAATCAAATGAGCGGCGAAATTTCGGTCGGCGGCCAGGAGCAGTTTTATCTGGAAGGACAGATATCTTACGCCGCGCCGCGTGAAGACGGTTGTATACATTTGTGGTGTTCAACCCAGCATCCGACCGAGATGCAACAAATTGTCGCGCATGCGTTACGTCTCGACTTTAATCAGGTGCTGGTGGAAATGAGACGCATGGGTGGTGGCTTTGGCGGTAAAGAATCACAGTCGGCAATTTTTGCCTGTATCGCATCGATTGCCGCGAAGCATTTAAATCGGCCGGTGAAAATTCGTCTTGACCGTGATGATGACATGATGATTACCGGAAAACGTCACGGCTTTCACTTCGATTACCAGGTTGGTTATGACGACGACGGCCTGATTCGGGCGGTCGATATCGACATGGCCGCGCAGGCCGGATTTTCCGCAGACCTGACCGGACCAGTGGTGACGCGGGCAGTTTGTCATCTCGACAATGCTTATTATCTGAACGATGTCAGCATAAATGCGTACAGCTGCAAAACCAATACCCAATCGAATACGGCCTTTCGCGGTTTCGGCGGTCCGCAGGGCGCGATTGCGATTGAATATATGATCGACGATATCGCACGCAATCTCGGCAAAGACCCGCTTGAGATACGCAAGTTGAATTACTATGGGACCGGACAGCGAAATGTAACGCCCTACGGACAAATCGTTGAAGACAATGTGATGCCGGAGTTATCGGCTCAACTGGAAGGGAGCAGTGATTATGCTGAACGACGAAAAGCGATTCGAGATTTTAATCAAACCAGCCCGATTTTACGTAAAGGTCTGGCGCTGACTCCTTTGAAATTCGGTATTTCTTTTAATCTGGTGCATTTTAACCAGGCCGGAGCGCTGGTGCATATTTACACCGATGGATCGGTACTGGTAAACCATGGTGGCACCGAAATGGGGCAGGGTTTACATACCAAGGTTGCGCAGGTTGTGGCACAGGAGTTTGGTATCAATGTGAATCGTATTCGCGCGACAGCAACCGATACCAGCAAGGTAGCGAATACCTCCGCAACCGCCGCTTCAACCGGCGCCGACCTAAATGGTAAGGCGGCGCAAAATGCGGCGGGTAAAATAAAAGATCGCTTGACCGAATTTGCTTGCCAGCATTTTGGTGGTGATGTTGCTGAAGTCCAATTTGCCAATGATCAGGTATCCTGCGCCGGTAAAAGCCTGCCATTCAAGGAATTTGTCCTGCTCGCCTACCAGGCCCGGGTACAACTCTGGTCGGATGGTTTTTACAAAACGCCTGGACTTCATTGGGACGGCGTCAATATGCAAGGCAGTCCATTTTATTATTTTGCCTACGGGGCGGCGGTGTCCGAAGTCGTTGTTGATACTTTAACGGGTGAGTGGAAACTGCTAAGAGCGGATATTTTGCACGACGCCGGAAATTCAATTAATCCTGCGATTGATATCGGCCAGATAGAGGGCGCCTATATTCAGGGAATGGGCTGGTTAACGAGTGAAGAGCTGGTCTGGGATGATAGGGGTCGTTTGACCACGCACGCACCTTCTACCTACAAAATTCCGACGATTACCGATTGTCCGGCCGAGTTTCATACAGAACTGTTTGATAATCTTAATGTTAAAGATTCTATAATGCGTTCGAAAGCCGTCGGTGAACCGCCTCTGTTATTACCATTTTCGGTGTTCTTTGCCATTCGTGATGCCATTTCGAGTGTCGATAGCCACAAACTGAACCCACCATTGCGTGCTCCGGCAACACCCGAGGCCATACTCGATTCGATAACTGCGGTTCGTGCAGGTAGAGCAGGTTAGGCGCATGAATGACTGGTTGCAGATGCTGGATCGATTACGAAAACTCGACACAGCCTGTGTGATGGTAACGGTAGCCTCGACCGTCGGCTCAACACCGCGTGAAGTGGGTAGTAAGATGATCGTCACTGCAAATTCGCTTTATGGCACGATTGGGGGTGGGAATCTTGAATTTCAGGCTTGTTCGATTGCTCGAGATCAGCTTGATAATCCGCTACCACAGCAGCTAAGACGATTTCCGCTTGGTGCTGGTTTGGGGCAGTGTTGCGGCGGTCTGGTAACTCTGCTGTTTGAGCCGATTGTTGAGGTAAGGGAATGGATTGACGCCGCGATAGAATACGAAAGGCTGAACAGGGAATGGGTTCGTGAAGTGCCGATGCTTGACGTGGATTCGCCGATTGTCGTTCGATCATGTCTGGATGAAGAAAAAACCTGCCTGATTGATAATAATTGCTTCGTCGAAGTCAGTCGTTCTGCTTGTATTGAATTAACATTATTTGGTGCGGGGCATGTCGGGCGGGCCATCGTCAATGCGCTACGTGATTTGCCGATAAGGATTCGTTGGGTCGATAGTCGGGAAAACGAGTTTCCCGATGAAGTTTCAGCCAATGTCGAACTGATCGGTACAGACATTCCCGAAGCCGAAGTAGATAATGCGAGTAGCAATGCTTTTTTTCTGGTGATGACTCACAGTCACGACCTTGATCAGTCGTTAAGTGAGGCCATTTTAAAACGCGGCGATTTTATCTATTTTGGATTAATTGGATCAAACGGAAAACGCCGGATGTTTGAAACCCGCATGCAACGACGTGGTATCGAAGTAGATAGATTTAAATATATGACATGCCCGATAGGCATTGAGGGTATTCGCAGTAAACAGCCTGAGGTGATTGCTGTTTCGGTTGTTGCGCAAATCATGCAGGTATACGATGCGCACTGCCAGATAGAACAAAAAGAAATAAACCAGTCTCCAAGACACGCAGGGGGAGCAAATGGGGTTCGACATTAAAGATGAAATAAGACTGAAACTGAATGGAATTACCAAAATATACCCGTCGGTAATTGCGAATGAAGATGTTTCGCTGAAAGTTCGTCGTGGGGAAATCCATGCCGTACTCGGTGAGAACGGTGCCGGTAAAAGCACACTGATGAAAATGATTTACGGCGTAACCAGGCCCGATGCCGGTGAATTAATATGGGAGGGTGAATCTATTCAAGTCGAGAATCCGGCACATGCGCGAAATCTCGGCATTGGCATGGTGTTTCAGCATTTCTCTCTGTTTGAAACTTTAAGCGTGGTGGAAAATGTGGCGCTGGCATTGCCAGGTAAAGTTGATCTGGGCGAACTTGCACAGCAAATTATTGAAGTTTCCAATCGCTATGGTTTACCCGTTGATCCGCAACGCCTGGTACATGCGCTTTCGGTCGGTGAACGCCAACGCGTCGAAATTATCCGATGCTTGCTGCAAAACCCCAGATTACTGATCATGGATGAACCGACATCGGTTCTCACCCCGCAAGCGGTGCGAAAATTATTTGATACGCTACGCCAGCTTGCCGAAGAAGGTTGCAGTATTTTGTATATCAGTCACAAGCTCGACGAAATTCAGGAGCTTTGCCACGTTGCCACGGTTTTACGAAATGGTAAGGTGACCGGTGATTGTATTCCGTCCGAAGAAACCCCGAAGTCGATGGCTAGCCTCATGATCGGTAAAGAGCTTCCGGTATGTCAACACGAAGCGCCGAGTGAGCTCGGTGAAGTGCGTTTGCGTTTAAAGGGATTGACCCTGGCTTCGGATGATCCTTTCGGTACCGAATTGCAGGCTATCGATCTGGAAATTAATTCGGGCGAGATTTTTGGCATTGCCGGGGTTTCCGGTAACGGTCAGCAGGAATTGCTCTATGCTCTGTCCGGCGAGGAATTGCTTGCCGATAAAAATGCGATAGAAATTTGTGGCGAGGCATCGGGTACCGCTGCCCCCGACAGACGGCGCATGACCGGCATGGGCTTTGTACCCGAAGAGCGGCTGGGCCGAGGCGCCGTGCCACAGATGTCACTGGCTGAAAACGCCTTATTGACAGCTCACGGTAAAGGTATGCTGGCCAACGGCATGATTCAATTCACACGGGTAAGTCATTTTGCCGATCAATGTATTGAAAAATTTGATGTTAAATGCGGGGGTAGTCAGGCTGCGGCAAAATCACTCTCCGGCGGAAACTTGCAGAAATTCATCATGGGCAGGGAGATTTTGCAGACACCTAAACTGTTAGTGGTCTCACAGCCGACCTGGGGTGTTGATGTCGGTGCAGCGGCCTTTATTCGACAACAACTCATTGATTTGCGCAATGAAGGTGCTGCGATTCTGGTGATTTCCGAAGAGCTGGAGGAGCTATTTGAAGTTTCGGACCGAATTGCGGTGATTGCCAACGGAAAATTGTCACCGGCGAAAAAGCTCGCCGAAACCAGTATCGATGAAATAGGTGTCTGGATGAGTGGTATGTGGCCAGATGCCGGCGCTGAGGTAGTTGCTCATGCTTAGACTAGAACCGAGAGCCGAATCATCAGAAATGATGTCTTATCTATCGCCTTTGCTGGCGGTGGCGTTGATGTTACTCGGTGGGGTGATTCTATTTTCGGTACTGGGCAAAAACCCGATTGAAGGTTTCCGTATATTTTTTATCAACCCGGTCAGTGATTTATATGGTGTTGGCGAACTGTTTTTGAAAGCTACGCCGTTAATGCTCGTCGCAATCGGGCTTGCGATAGGATTTCGCGCTAACGTCTGGAATATCGGCGCCGAAGGGCAGTACATCATGGGTGGTGTTGCCGCCAGCGCGGTGGCGCTGTATTTTCATGAATCGGAAGGATTTCATATTTTGATACTGATGGTGGTTGCCGGTTGTATCGGTGGTATGCTGTGGGCGTCGATTCCGGCTTTTTTGAAGACGCGTTTTAATACCAACGAAATACTGGTTTCACTGATGCTTGTCTATGTTGCGCAGCTTGCCGTATCCTGGCTGGTTCACGGACCGATGATGGATCCCGACGGATTCAATTTTCCGCAATCGCGTATGTTTGAAGAATCGGCATTGCTGCCTGTTCTTATCGAAGATACCCGCCTAAATATCGCTTTTACCTTTGCCATTGCGGCGTTGATAGCGGGTTATATATTTATGTACCGAAGCTTTCTCGGCTTTCAGATGCAAGTTGCCGGAAATGCTGCGAATGCCGCGCGGTATGCGGGATTTTCCTCCAGGCGTATGATCTGGATCGGTTTGCTCAGTGGTGGTGCAATGGCCGGCATTGCCGGTATGTCTGAAGTGGCAGGACCGATGGAGCAGCTCACCGAGCATGTATCAAATAATTATGGGTTTGCGGCGATTATTGTTGCTTTCGTCGCACGCTTAAATCCAGTGGGTATTTTCTTCGCCAGCCTCCTCATGGCCCTGTTATATCTAGGTGGTGAACAAGCACAACAGTATATGAATCTACCCTCGTCGATCTCCAATGTATTCCAGGGCATGTTGCTGATGTTCCTGCTCGGTTCTGATGTGTTTATTAACTACCGACTGAAGTGGGGTAAGGCCAATGGATAGCACATTGATCACATCGGTTCTGGTCGCCACAATTGTTGCCGGAACACCCCTGATTATTGTCGCACTAGGGCAATTAATCGCCGAAAAATCGGGTGTGCTAAACCTCGGTGCCGAAGGCATGATGGCAATGGGGGC
The DNA here is from genome assembly GCA_964651385.1 of uncultured Gammaproteobacteria bacterium. Lineage (GTDB taxonomy): Bacteria > Pseudomonadota > Gammaproteobacteria. The sequence goes on from CAZYYM010000079.1 coordinate 14,288, forward strand.
AGTTGCCGGTTTTGCGGTGACATTTCACACCGGTAATCCCTGGCTTGGTGTGCTCGCGGGTATGCTGGCCGGTATGTTGATGTCATTTTTATTCGCCATAGTGGTACTGACATTGATGGGCAATCAGGTGGCAACTGGTCTGGCCTTGTCTATCTTCGGTGTTGGATTGTCGGCTTTCATCGGAAAACCCTATGAGTCGGAAATTCTGCAAACCGTAGGCTCCATCCGTATTCCCTTGTTCGCCGATATCCCGGTTATCGGGCCGGCGTTATTTGATCAACAGGCGCTGGTGTATTTTTCCTGGTTGTTGTTTGGCGGTATTGTCTGGTTTTTATATCGCAGCCAGTCAGGCCTGGTTTTACGCGCGGTAGGTGAATCGCCCGCTTCGGCTCATTCAATTGGTTATCCTGTTATCCGAATCCGCTATATGGCGACGTTGTTTGGTGGCGCCATGGCAGGTATTGGCGGTTCATTCCTGTCGGTATTTTATACACCGCTGTGGGTCGAGGGTATGGTTTCAGGTCGAGGCTGGATAGCGATAGCACTGGTTGTATTTGCAACCTGGCGGCCCTTCCGGGTACTCGTTGGCGCCTATTTGTTTGGTGGTGTAATGGTCGTTCAGCTATTTGTACAAGGTTCTGGACTGGAGATTAATATTCCTTCACAGTTCCTTTCGGCATTGCCTTATCTGGCGACAATTATCGTTTTGGTACTTATTTCGCGCGATCAAAACACCGTTCGTTTGAATGCGCCCGTATCATTGGGTATACCCTATCGACCCGATGTATGAAACTAAACAACACAAACTAACATCCGAGGAGGATAGTAA
>CAZYYM010000079.1:15216-16767 GCA_964651385.1 uncultured Gammaproteobacteria bacterium
GCGAAATGGCGAAACGTGGGGATAAAGTCATCTTTGCTACCAGCTTCGGTTACATGAACTACATGCTGAAAGTTTCCAAGAAATTTCCCAAAACAGCTTTTATGCACGCTACCGGTTATAAGATGGGTAAAAATATGGGTATTTATAATGCCCGTTTTTACGAAGGTCGTTATCTGACGGGCGTTATAGCGGGTGAAATGACTAAGTCGAACGTACTCGGTTATGTCGCAGCTTTCCCGATACCTGAAGTATTGCAGGGCATTAATGCATTTATAAGGGGCGCACGTAGCGTGAATCCAAAAGCTGAATTGCGCGTGATCTGGGTGAACTCCTGGTATGACCCGGGGAAAGAACGCCAGGCCGCGATGACACTGATGTCACAAAGTGCCGATGTGATTACCCATCATACCGACTCAACCGCAGTTGTACAGGCCGCCGAGGAGCAGGGTAAATACGCCTTTGGTTACCATTCGGATATGTCCAAGTACGGGCCTAAAGCGCATCTGACAGCGACGACGCATCATTGGGGTGATTTTTACATCAAAACCGTTAATGACGTGAAAGCAGGTAAATGGAAGCCGAGCGCTGTCTGGGGTGGTTATAAGGAAGGCATGATTAGTCTGGCGCCGTTAAATCCTGCGATACCGACAGAGCTTCAGGCGCGTATTCACAAGATGGAAAAGCAGCTGGCGGAGGGTAGCCTGCACCCGTTTAGCGGGCCGGTGGTTGATCAGGACGGTAAGGTTCGAGTTGCGGCCGGAGCAACTATGAGTGACGGCGATCTGAATGGCATGAATTACTATGTCGAAGGCGTGGTCAGTAAATTGCCCAAGCAATGATTTTTCGAATTAGGCTACTGCTACCGTATTCCAGGTGGCAGTAGTTCCAATTGCCAATATTTTATTGACCTCTCAAATGGAAATCTATCTTCTCGACTGGGCAAATTTACTCATCCGCTGGTTACACCTGATTACGGGAGTAGCCTGGATAGGGGCATCGTTTTATTTCGTCATGCTCGACAGTTCGCTACGCAAACCGGTTAAATTTGCTGACAGCGAACGCGGGGTATCCGGCGAACTTTGGGCGGTCCATGGCGGGGGTGTATATCACAGTCAGAAATACATGGTTGGTCCATTAGGTGAACCCTTGTCGGAGCATTTGCACTGGTCGAAATGGGAAGCTTATACGACCTGGTTATCGGGTATGGGGCTGCTTGCAATCGTTTACTGGATAGGTGCAAAAACCTATCTCATCGATCAACAAGTCATGGCTTTGACAGCCTTGCAGGCAATCGGCATCAGCATTGTATTTCTGGTTTTCGGGTGGCTGATTTACAACACGCTTTGTCGCTTGCTAAGGGGTAAAGAAACCGTGTTAGCCGCAATTATTTTTATTTTGATAGTTGCCGCTTCTTGGTTACTTTTCCAGATATTTAGTGCGCGGGCAGCCTATTTGCACGTCGGTGCAGTGATTGGCACCATCATGGTTGCCAATGTCTTCTTTAAAATTATTCCTGTCCAGTGAGAAATCGTTGCTGTCACTCGCATCGGA
>CAZYYM010000080.1:0-16368 GCA_964651385.1 uncultured Gammaproteobacteria bacterium
CCCTTTGAGGGCGTCTTCTAATAAGCCTCCGGCTTAGCCGGAGGTAATTTAACTTTAAAAATGCTGATGCCCAGCAATTCCCATGAACTTTTTTCGATAAAGCGACGGTGTTATCCCTACCTTACGTTTAAACAGGCGCCGAAACGATGCCGGGTCTTCGTAGCCGACTGCAACGCTGATTTCATCAACGCTGGTATTTTCAGTTTCCAGCAGGTTCTTGGCGGATTCGATTCGAAGGTTTTGCACATATTCGATCGGCTGGTAGTTGGTGGCTTCCCGAAATCGGCGTGCAAACGTGCGAGGCCGAAGTCCGGATCGTTTTGTCATTTGCGCCACTGGATTAGGACTAATCAGGTTTTTAGCTATCCAGTCTTGACTATCGCTAATGATTGCATCACTAGTCTGATATTGCTGCGTCATTGCAGCAAACGGTAATTGCCCTTCCGTATGGGTTGACAGAAGGAACACCTTCGCAGTGTAAATAGCGTGTTGCAGGCCACAATAATTCTCAATCAAATAAATTGCCAGATCCTGCCATGCAGTTACTCCACCGGTGGTTATCAATCGTTCATGTTCAGCAGAGAAATTAATAATGGTGTCTTCACACCATTTAATCTCAGGATAATATTTGGCAAACATGTGCCTGTATGCCCAGTGTCCCGAAACTTCATGACCGTTAAGGAGTCCGGTTTCTGCCAGAACCGCAGACCCGGAGCATACGGAGGTCAATAGAGCATTTCTGGCATACATACGTTTTAGCCACACGACTTCGGCTTCGTAGGTGCCCCTGGGCGGCGTGTCTATGGGGGTATACATATCGCAAACAATGATGGCATCTGTTTGCGAAACATCATCGATACTGAGATGAGGTTCGACGGAGATATTACCGACACAGCGAAATACTTCCTTCGATTTCGCAACAATCTTAACATCAAGCAACTCGTCATCAGGAACACCGGTTACCATATCTGAGAACGCCGCACCAACAGTGCTTAGCACATCATAGAGACCATATAAAACTCCCGGGGAAGTTTCCGCAGAAGCTAGCAAGCAAATCTGAGGTTTCGATTTGATATTCAAAATGCTAATCCTTGTGAATATTAGCGCCGATTTGCCACGATTATGTAAATTATGGCTCGGTGAGCTGTTTTTTTGGCTTGGTTTTGTGTTTTTTGCCAATTGTTATTGACTGGAACCATACCATAATATTCTCGTACATCGAAAATTTTACCAGGAGAGGAAGTCATGGGTGATCGCGTAGATAAATTAAAAAGTGCAATACAAGGGGAAGTTTTAAAACCAAATGACGATGGCTATGGAAAGGCTCGAAAGGTTTGGAATGCAATGATCGACAAAAACCCCGCCCTTATTATTCAAAGCAAATCAACCAGTGATGTTGTTGAAGGGGTGAAATATGCTCGTCAGACTAATACGCCAATTTCAATTCGTGGCGGTGGTCATAATGTTGCCGGTCACGCAGTTTGCGATGATGGGATCATGATTGATTTATCACTCATGCGAAATGTCGAAGTAGATGCAGGTAGTAAAACGGCGCTTGTCGATGGTGGCTGTATTTGGCGAGATGTTGATGAAGCAACTCAAAAATATGATCTTGCTACGCCAGGTGGCCTCATCTCTGACACCGGTGTTGCCGGGTTGACGTTATCAGGCGGTATAGGTTGGCTAAGAAGTCGATACGGACTCTGTATTGACAATATGTTATCAGCAGAAGTTGTTACTGCTAATGGCAACATACTGACTGCGAGCGAATCTGAAAACTCGGATCTATTCTGGGCGTTGCGGGGTGGTGGTGGCAATTTTGGTATCGTCACACGGTTCCAGTTCAATCTTCACGATGTGGCGCCAAAAGTGATGTTTTGTGCGCCGATTTACCCACTTGAAGCTGGCCCGGAACCGATTCGGTTTTGGCGTGAATTTATGGTCGATAAAAATCACGATGTTGGTTCGACAATAGAGTTTGCTACCGTGCCTGAGGATGAGGAGTTTCCAAGGGAATCGTGGGGGAAAAAGGTTTATACAATTTATGCTGTTTACGCTGGGAATGCGGATGTCGGTGAAGAGTTGCTTAAGCCGTTGAGAGAATTGGGCGATATGGTGGCTGATTTCTCAGGCCAAATGGACTATTGCGATTTACAGCAGCTTTACGATGAAATTATGCCTGCCGGTGAATTTCGATCTTACTGGAAATGCCATTATCTCAGTGGTTTATCGGATGAAGCCATAGATACAATCTTGCAGGGATTCGAAGAAACGCCATCACCCAATACACTCTCTTCAATCTGGAATTTTGGTGGCGCTACGGCCGATGTAGCAGCCGACGCTACAGCATTTGGCGATCGTTCAATGCCATATATGTTTTCCATGGACTCGGTTTGGCCGGACATATCAGACGATGAAAAAAATATTAACTGGACAAGGGATTTCTGGGATCGGATGAAAGCTTTTTCGGACAAGGGGCGGATGTACTTAAATTTCCCGGGGCAGGGAGAAGAAGGTACAAAACTGCTCAAGGATACATTTGGCGACAATTACTCTAGATTGCAAACCATCAAGAAAAAATATGACCCGGATAATCTGTTTCGGTTTAATCAGAATATTGAGCCGGCTACGTAGAAACCTGATTCGAATCAATTCAACAATTCACATCAACAACGGAGAATGACATGGCCTATACAGACTGGATGATCAAAACCAAGCAAATCGGTACCTGTAGTTGTGACTACGGTTGCCCCTGCGAATTCAACGCTTTACCGACGCGCACACCGTGCGAAGGGACTATGGCAATGGAGATAACCCAGGGACATTACGGTGACCTGCAGCTGGATGGGCTGCGAATAGCGGGTGCTTATCGCTGGCCGGGACCAGTACATGAAGGTCAGGGTACCTGGTGGACGATTATCGACAAGAAAGCGACAAAGGAACAGGTAGATGCCCTGTTTACCATTCTAGCTGGTGAGGATCAGGAGCCGACTACCGGATTCGCCATCTATGGATCTACCATAGAACACGAGCCCGAACCGGTGTTCGCTAAAATTGAATTCGAATGGGACCTGGAAAACGGCAGAGGTCGGTTTGCCGTCGAAAATATACTCGAAGCGAATGTAGTGCCAATCAAAAATCCGGTGACGGGCCTTCCTCATAGGGCTGCCATCAAATTGCACACGGCATTCGAATTCTGTGAGGCCGAGATGGCCAGCGCCACTTTCTGGAGTAAGGGTGAACTGGAACAGAACCATGAGGGGCGCTATGCCGCTATTAGTTTTGTGACCTATGGGCCCTACGGCATTATTAATGAGCAGTCGCACCCTATCGCTCGCGCATAGCTTTGGCCAATGACTTCTATTGCTTATAAAGCCAATGTCGTAGAGCAACTTCTAAAGCGTGACAGATCGATCGTTTTCGCTAGTATTTCTCTACTGACGACTCTGTCATGGATTTATCTTTTCTACCTGGTTAGCTTGATGGATATGGGGGGCATGGCAATGTCAGGTGTGATCAAACTGGCGCCATGGACAGCGATCGATACTTTATTTATGTTCCTGATGTGGGTAGTCATGATGATAGGCATGATGTTGCCAAGTGCAACACCCGTCATACTTCTTTACGCCAGGGTAGTCAGACACAATGCAAAACATTCAGAGCCATTAGTTGCCACCGGCGCTTTTCTTACCGGTTATGTAGTGGTGTGGACGCTTTTCAGTGCATTCGCCACGGTTCTTCAATTTGGTCTCGAACAAGCCGCTTTACTGTCGCCATTGATGATTAGTATCAGCCCATTGTTCGCGGGGTCCGTGCTGCTAATCGCGGCATTTTATCAGTGGACGCCGTACAAGAATGCCTGCCTGCGTCGTTGCCGGTCTCCGGTATGGTTTCTATCGACCTGCTGGCGCGACGGTGCCGATGGCGCACTTCGAATGGGCTTGTCTCACGGGGCATACTGTCTTGGCTGTTGCTGGGCTTTAATGCTGTTACTGTTTGTCGGTGGCGTGATGAATCTTCTCTGCATTGCAGCTATCACTATCTTTGTGTTGATCGAAAAAGTACTTCCCGGAGGGCGAGGCTTCGGTAGAGTGGCTGCTGTGTTTGCAGGTTTTCTGGGTATTTTCCTGATTGTCGGATAAGTAGTGCAGATTAGCGAGAAGTGGCCTCAATTTTTGGTCGGCTGGCTTGGGAGGTATTTTCACTTTTCATCAACCTGCGTCGGGCAGTCTGAAGCATTCATATTAGACCTGATCCGTTGTTCGCTTCAAAATTTGATGTGACCGAATCTGCTTATAAAACCGAAAGTATTTCTCCGCTGAATGCCTGGCCTCGGACAGCGACTCATAGGCGTCGAAATAAACCTCCTCGTATTTCACAATAGGCACTAACGCTCGACAAAAGCATCGTCCCGTCAGGCCCGATCTTGGGTAGAATTTCAAGCGCAATATTGCCGGTATGGGGTGCGGAATTTTTGTTAAGCGCGTTTATATTATAACTTTCTACCAATAACCTACAAACTCAATCGTCGAGTATTTTGATCCACCTGGCAAGTTTCCCAGATATCCTCAAATCGTGTGATATACGATTGGCATTCGAGTTTGTTGTTGGTTTCAAAATTTCCTTCGTATCGCGTGAGGTTATTGATGCGCATATAAGCCATATCGTCGACTATCAACCAACTTTCCATAAATTGTTTGTCGGCTCGAGTTACTGTGGTGCGTATTTGTGCAAATGTAGGTAGTTTCTGTGCGAGGTTTATCAGGAAATGTCCCTGATTTGAAGCTGACCGTGTATCCTGCGCGATGATGCGAATATCAGTCTTACGATTACGGGTGGCCAGACTGTTCAGATGATTGTAAATAATCTTGTCATTGTAGAGTTTCGCTTCGAGATGCTGACTGATGATGTAAACACGTTGCCTGGCGAGCAAAATGAGTTTACGGGCACATTCACGAGAATCTCCGGGACCTCCTAATGTTTCACTTAAATTATCATTCATTACAAGTTGCAAAATAAGGTTTAAATTATTATTACGCTATATTTTCATGACCATTCTACGATGTGGAATACCGGCATCCATAAATTCTTCAGAATCTAGTACAAAACCATTCTTTTCATAAAAAGGAATCGCGCTACATTGCGAGTTGAGTGAGATTTGAGGATATTTCGCTTCGACCGCCTGCGCAACCAGGTATTTAAGTAATAAACTACCAACACCATATTGGCGATATTCTTTACAAACACACATACGACCAATATATCCATTAGGTAAAAGACGACCGGTTCCGATAAGCTGACCGTCTTCGGTTGCTTTTACGTGCCTGCATTGCGGATCCAGGCCATCGGTTTCAAGGGCCGGCGGCACATTTTGTTCGTCAACAAATACCTGTGTTCGTAACTGGGTTAATTTTTCTTCATCGGTATTCCAGTCAGCGGATTCAACCTTCAGGTTTTTCATCAATATTCAGCCGGAATTATCGCGTTATTGTTTGCCATTAGAATTAACAGATTAAGCAATTCCGAATTCTGGCCAAATTGACTCATGAAAGTAGTCTCTATTTCCCTGCTCCCACAGAGCGTTTGAACAAACTTTAGAGCAGTTTCGGTATTAGGTAATAAGTTTAGATTACCATTACAGTAAAACCGAATATTCGCATCGTCGCGATGATATAGCAGTTTGCTGTGCGGATTTATTGTCCAGTCTAGCTTTAACAGTCCGTCCAGATCGGCAATTGGGATTGATTCAATTGAATCTGTGATAACTGCGTCGGAAAGTAATTTTCCAATCGTGTCTGTCCAGACTGCCTTTGGCTGATCGAGTAAACTAACCACCAATTCGCGGAATTGGTCAATTTCCGCATTTGTAATTTCACCAAAATGCCGATCGGATTCAAGACCGGCATCACTATAGCGTTGATTGCCTAGGTTGTTACTGTCGACTTCCTGGGTAAAGGATTCGAGCGTCTCGGTTGCAGTGGGTGAACGAAAACCAATCGAACAGGTCATGCAGGCATCGACAGCGACACCGTGGTGGGGGATACCCGGCGGCAGGTAAAGCATATCGCCGGGTCGCAGAACCATATCCTGATCCGGCGCGAAAGAATCGAGAATCGCCAGGTCGAGGTCGGGTAGTAGTGAAGGGTTTTCAAGTCTTTGATCGGTATATTGCCAACGGCGTTGACCAAATATCTGCAACAAAAAGACATCATATTCATCGATATGTGGCCCAACTGATCCACCGGTCGGCGCATAACTGATCATCGCATCGTCGATGCGCCAATTCGGTACAAAGCGAAAGGCTTCGAGTAACTCAGAAAATTCCGGTATCCATTTTTCGCATTCAGAAACCAGGAGTGAATAGTGGCTTTGCGGGAGAGAGAGAAAATCAGAGGCCTGAAACGGTCCATAGCGGAGCTGCCAGGGACTCGAGCCGTCTTTCTCCATGATCAACCGACTATGAACGTCCTCCTCACAGGCAAGGCCCGCGAGTTCGTCGGGACTGATTGGTGATTCGAGGTCAGCAAAAACATTTTTGATCAAACAGGGTTTTTTTTGCCAATATTGCCGGATGAATTCCTCGCTATCGAAGTTTTGCAAACTCCAGTTCATGGGTTAAATATTTTTTGCCTGTTCGGCTGCATTTCCGATATAACTGGCCGGCGTCATTTCAATCAACTGTCGTTTAGCGATGTCGGGAATATCGAGTTTTTCAACAAATTCACGGATAACTTCTTCATTAATCTTATGCCCACGCGTCAGAGCCTTCAGCTTTTCGTAAGGCTGCTCAATGCCATAGCGACGCATCACGGTCTGAATGGGTTCGGCGAGAACTTCCCAGTTACTATCCAGATCGTCTGCAATGGCCTGATGATTGACCTGAAGTTTATCGATACCTCGTTTTAGCGAATCGAGTGCAATTAACACATATCCAAAACCGGTTCCGAGGTTACGCAATACAGTCGAATCGGTCAGGTCGCGCTGCCAGCGGGATATCGGTAGCTTTTGTGCCAGATGACCGAGTACTGCATTGGCAATACCCAGGTTTCCTTCGGCATTTTCGAAATCAATGGGATTTATCTTATGTGGCATGGTTGAAGAGCCAACTTCGCCAGCAACGGTTTTTTGTCTGAAGGTGCCAATTGCAATGTAACTCCAAATATCCCGGCTAAAGTCAATTAATATGGTATTGCATCGGCAAAGGGCATCGAATAACTCGGCTATGTAATCATGCGGTTCGATTTGGGTGGTATAAGGATTCCAGCTCAAGCCGAGAGACTCGACGAACTTTTGTGCGAATTGTGCCCAGTCCAGCTCGGGGTAGGCGATTAAATGCGCATTATAATTACCAACCGCACCATTCATTTTGCCGAGTATAGGCGTTTTTTTGATCTGATCGATCTGCCGCTGTAATCGATAAGCCACATTTGCCATTTCCTTGCCCAGGGTTGTTGGTGAGGCTGTTTGTCCGTGGGTTCGACTCAACATGGCTACGTCGGCATGGTCATGTGCCAGTTGTACTATTGCTTTATTAATTAAAGAAATTTCTGTCAATAGTACATCCCTACGGGCCGACTTCAACATCAATGCATATGCCAGATTATTGATATCTTCCGAGGTGCAGGCAAAATGAAAAAACTCTGATATGACCGATAATGTCCTCGAATCAGCAACTTGCTCCTTTAAAAAATACTCGACGGCTTTTACATCGTGATTGGTTGTGCTTTCAATTGCCTTTATTCGTTCGGCATGCTCAATCGAAAAATCACAGATGATTGATTCTAGCTTTTGATTGTCCTTTTCGCTGAAAACCGGGACTTCGTTAATATCAACGTCATTTGACAACGCCTGTAGCCAGCGGATTTCGACGAGCACACGATGATAAATCAGTCCATATTCGCTGAAGTAGGGGCGAAGTGACGCTGTTTTTCGTGCATAACGTCCGTCGATCGGTGAAATGGCAGTTATAGATTGGAGACCCATGGGAATTAGCTGGCGAAAAGAGCTGTATTTTACATGATATTTTAGCCCGGCGAAGTCCTTTCACTTTATCCTGGTGATTACCTGGGACTATTGGTTGGCCTTGAATGAACTGTGCTTAAATATAATTGCCTTTGCCGATTGGTATTCGTTTTCGGTTACTACTTTTTCGTCCCGTAAACGACGAATTTCCTTAATTTCCTGGGTAAGAAATTTTGACGTAGTAAAGCTTTTTTTAGCTTTGGCTTTTTTTATCTGTATGATAAAACGTCTAATAAATTGTCGAAATTCGTCCTTATCGGGATATTTATTAATCAATTCAATGACTTTGATATTGCCGAAATGGGTTTTGAAAATCACTTTATCATAGGTGTTGTGGGCGAATAATAGCAGGGTAATTACCATAGCCGAAACTGCTACTACAATCGCCGTAGAATAGTAAACTACCAGTGAAGTATCGAAACCATTGTTATACCAGCCGATCAGCCCCAGTAGTACACTTATTGTCAGCAGGGCTACCGATAAATAAAGCCATATCGAGGCAATATTGTGCTCGCGAAAAGGATGGGGATTTAGATAGGCAATATCGACACGGTACCTATATTTTCTTTTGTGTTTATTTTTAATGGATTGATAACAGTGATTACCATTAAATATGGTAATTTTGCGATAAATACCACGTACTTTTTTTAACTGTTCAAACTCAAAATCGACCGTATCGAGAACAACATTCTCTTCATCGGTAAACAGCGTTATTTCATCGGGAGTGCTGAGATCTATGTTTTCCATTCAAGCAACAGGTTTAGATTTGAATTGAGCCAGGGTGCAAACGGCAGCAGCGTAAGCTACCACATTACGATATAAGCCGGATAATTTTTGTTCAGTGATTGTTACCCAGGCTAACCCGCTCTGTTAGCAAACACAATATCTCCCACATCATGGTGACGCCGACCAGAGCCGTGTTGCCACTCGGGTCAAAAGGCGGGGATACTTCGACGACATCACCTCCAACCAGATTCAAGCCTCGAAGCCCCCGGATCATTGCCTGGGCTTCGTGGGTATTCAGCCCGCCAATTTCCGGCGTCCCGGTGCCGGGAGCGTAAACTGGATCGAGTGCATCGACATCAAAGCTGATATAGGTTTTGTCGTTGCCGACAATACGTTTTGCCTCAGCCAGAGTACCCGCTGTACCTAAATCCTTAAACTCTTCAATTTCTATTACGCGAATGCCCTGAGCCAGCCCCCAGTCTTTGTCGTCAGGGGTATATAAGCCGCCTCTGATACCGATTTGAATGGTACGTTTCGGGTCGAGTACGCCTTCTTCAATAGCCCGTCGAAAGGGTGTTCCATGGGTATATTGGTAGTCGCCGAAATAACGATCCCAGGTATCGGTATGCGCATCGAAATGCACCATACCCAATGGTCCGCCATGAACCCTGGCCAGAGCTTTGAGAATCGGCAGCGAAATCAGGTGGTCGCCACCGGCTGTCAGTGGCATGATGCCACGGCCACAAACATCGTCGAAGAAGCTCTGAACCCGGTTTAATGCATCCATTAAATCGACAGGATTAACCGGGCTGTCGCCCAGGTCAGCGCAATTTGCCAGCTCATAGGGCCTTATTCCTGTGACATGATGAACGTTCCTGGTCAGTGTCGACAGGTCGCGCATCTGCCTCGGCCCGTGGCGTGCGCCGGCTCGATTGGTGGTTCCACCGTCCCAGGGCACCCCGATTAAACCGATATCGACTTCATCACTGTCTTCCAGGGCTACCTGCGGCAGGCGCATGAATGTTGCGATGCCGGCATAGCGAGGCAATACGTTACCCGAGACTGGTCTGTAGGATTCTGGTTTAGCCATTATCGATTCACCATGAGGATTTTACGTGGGTATTCAGTGATGTATTCGCAACCGGTTTCGGTAACGACAATTGAGTCACCTATGCGACCACCGAGTTCGCCGTCAACCGAAATACCTCCATCGACAGCAAAAGTCATACCTGCTTGCAGCAAAGTCTTGTCACCTTCCTTAAGTTCCGGCGATTCGAGGTAAGCCATGCCGATGGATCGACCGGTACGATATCCGGTTTCGAAGTTGTGTTCTGCATAAACTTCATTGGCGGCCTGCGCAATCGATTCAGCTGTTACCCCGGGTTTGATGGCAGCTATCGCGGCCTGTTGTGCATCGATGGCTGCCTGTTGCACTTCGGCGGCTTCGTCGGAAATCTCTTTGATGAAAAACATCCGGTCGAATCCCAGTTTGTACTGTTTGAATTGCGCCATGTTACAAAAGCAAAAATAAACCGGATCACCTTTCGACAGCGGCTTGACACTGGCACGTCGGTGCACCATCGAGGTGTCGGTGCCGGACTGCATGATTTGCAGGTTATGAATCATCGGAGAAATAAATGCTTCCCAGCCTTTATCGGTAAGGAAACCTGCCGCTTTACGGGTGCCGGCATCGATTACTGCGAGGGCAGCTTCAAATTCCGGTCTTCCTTCGCCCAAAGCGTCTTCTGCTCCGGCCATCATCGCTCCGGCGATTTGACCGGCCTGTTTCATTACCTCTATTTCTTCGGCCGATTTTATCATGCGCATATCGCCCATGATGTCAGATATATTATTGAGCCCTACACCTGGCATCTGGTCGTCAAACCAGTTACGCACGATAGGTGGAAGGGCGGCTACTTCAACGCCGATACGTCTCGGATTATCACCAATGGCTTTATTAAGAATATTTTCCCATCGATTGGGACCGGAGTCCTCCCAGGTATGTATGTCTTCCACCCAGGTCATCGCCGAGACCATTTCGCTTTCCATTAAGGGCGTTATGACTATGGGTGACTGGTCGGGACGTACCAGCAGAAAAGTCGGTCTACCAAATTCAACCGATAAATATCCCCAGAATCCAGCCAGATAGGCGATCGAACTTTCGTCTGTAATAATGGCGAGGTCAATACCTGCGTCTTTGAGACGTGTCTGGAATTCTGTGGTGCGTAAGCGGGCCTGATCTAGCATGGTGGAATCCGGGATTGCGGTTTATCATTGGATGTATATATCAATTTGCGACTCCAGGCAATAACAACCGCAACTATAGTTTGCATTCAAAGCTCGGTAAGATAGAGCGCTTATTTGCCAGTCTTTACCTGAACAATAATTTAATGCCTGACAGGGTCACAAGGCTGCCAATAATGATGCTTAACCATCGCTGTGATATTTTCAGGAATAACCGATTGCCAAGCCATAAACCGAATAACAATCCCGGCAAAGCCAGAAGCAGTAGCGGCAAAATCGCAGATGTGAGTTCGCTACTCAAGCCGTAGACCAGTACACGACTACTGGCAGAGGCGAGTAATAGCGGAATCATGATTTCTCGAAAAACCTGGTTGTCATATTTTCGATTTAAGTACCAGGCCAGTATTGGCGCAGTAATACCTGACAGGCCGCTCATGCAACCGGATATAAAAGAAACCAGAATGTCACTGTGTGTAAGCGCCAGTGGGTAATCCTGATTGGAATATTTCGTATTTCCGTTTTTGTTAATTATTGTCCAGATACCAACAGATACCAATAGCAATCCAAATACCAGGTTAAAATATAGAACAGGTAAAGCGCTCAGAAGCACCGCGCCAAGGCATGCGCCGAGAACCATCGAGATAACCATGCCGAGGCAGAACTGATTAATAATATACCTTCGTTGATATCTGAAGAGAATGATATTTGAAATAAGATCAAGACAACCGGAGAGTAAAACCATATCGCGAGGGTTAAAAATCATCGCGCCGATCGGCACCATCACTATGCCGGGGCCGAAGCTGGCAATGCCTTTTAACACAAAACCGATAATTGATAGCGGTAGAATTAAAAGGCTTGGCAGCTCAGTCACAATATAGAGGCCTGTTTTTTACCGTCGCTCAGGGTAATGTTGATTTCGTCGCCACTTCCAAGTTGTTTTGCAGAAGTGATTAGTCTGTTGTCTCTTTCAATGGTCGCGAATCCACGGGAAAGGGTTTTTAAAGGGCTTAAGGTGTCGAGTGTTTTGGCTTGCAAAGCCAGTTGATGCCTTGAGAGTAATATCCTTTGTTTAACCGCTTGAGTATTGTTTTCATTGAGTTGTATAAGCCTTTGTCGATGTAGCTGAATGTCTATTAACGGATTAAGTTGAGAAATACCGGATTGACAAAGGAGAAGTCGTGCTCTGTCCTGAGAAAGGTGGATCTTTAGTTGCTTGACCAAACCTTCACTGGCATATTTTAAACGCAGTTTGAATTGTTCAAACTGGCGCTGAGGATGAAGATTATTGAGATGTCTGCCAAGCAGGGTGAGGGTGTTTTTTTCCCTGTTCAATTGCATTTGAATTTGTATTAACAAACGACCGACACGGTCATCGATGGTCTGCATTAAATCCTGGCAATCAGGTGTAATAGTCTCGGCCGCAACCGAAGGCGTCGGTGCACGAAAGTCGGCAACATAATCGGCAATGGTATAATCAATTTCATGGCCGATTCCAGTAACAATGGGAATCGGGAAATCGGCCATGTCGCTCGCCAGGGCTTCATCGTTAAAACACCACATGTCTTCCATTGAGCCGCCACCTCGGATCATTAATACGATATCGCAGCGGCCAAATTTCTCAAGCTGGGCCAGTGAATGTCGAATTTTCCCGGCGGCTTGGTCTCCCTGAACCTGGGTAGGGAATATGGTCACCGGGACATGTGGTGCGCGTCGACGAATCACACTTAGAGCATCACGAATGGCAGCACCGCTTGGTGATGTAATAATGCCTATGTGCCTTGGTTGCGCGGGCAAGGGCTTTTTTCGGCTTTGAGCGAACATTCCCTCCTTGTCCAGACGGTGTTTGAGCTGTTCGTAAAATCGCTTTAATTCACCGACTCCCGCGTCTTCGATATGGTCGACAATCAGCTGATATTCACCTCGGGTCTCGTAAAGTGTTACCTGCGCTTTGACCAGTACACTCTGACCATTAACAGGTGTAAAGCCCATACGACTATTACGGCCCTTGAACATCGCTGCTCGGCATTGGGCACGTTCGTCCTTTAGTGTGAAATACCAATGACCCGAAGCGGGCTCGACAAAGTTAGAGACTTCGCCTTCGATCCACAGGCTGCCTATCCCTTCAGATAATATGGTTTTTACTTCAAAATTGAGTGCCGACACGGACCAGATGGCATCGTTTTCGGAAGGCGCTGTTTTCATTTGTTCGATAGGTCTAATTATTTTGGTCGAACAGTTTAACTCAACTCTGCGAAACTCTATAATCGCGCTTTGCAAAAACCTGCCCCGGAGCCACTCATGCGAGTCAGCCAGGAAGCCCTTACCTTTGACGATGTTTTACTGGTGCCCGCCAGATCAGAAGTGCTACCCAAAGATGCCATTTTAAAAACCCGTCTAACCCGCGGTATAGAACTGAATATACCCCTGGTATCAGCGGCTATGGACACCGTTACTGAAGCCCGACTAGGTATCGCTATTGCGCAGGAAGGTGGTCTTGGCATTGTACATAAAAATCTACCAGTGGAGGAACAGGCTAATCAAGTGGCCAGTGTCAAAAAATATGAAAGCGGCGTCATTAAAGATCCGATTACGATCAATCCCGATACATCTGTACGAGACGTAATCGATTTGACCCGTAGCCGTAAAATTTCGGGCTTGCCGGTTATTGACGAAAATGGCTTGAAGGGCCTCGTGACAAAGCGCGATTTGCGTTTCGAAACCAATCTTGATCAGCCGGTTTCATCAATCATGACCAAACGCGATTCGCTGGTAACGGTTGCAGAAGGTGCCGAGAAATCAGAAATTCTCGATTTACTACATCGACATCGCATCGAGCGGTTGTTGGTGGTTGATGACAACGGTGAACTGTCCGGCATGATTACCGTTAAGGATATTATTCAATCGAGCGTTTACCCGTTGGCCTGTAAGGATGAACAGGGGCGGTTACGCGTCGGCGCGGCTGTTGGTACCGGCGCTGATACCGATGATCGTATTCGTGCGCTGGTTGAAGCGGAAGTCGATGTGATTGTGGTTGATACGGCCCACGGCCATTCACGAGGTGTTATCGACCGTGTAGCCTGGATTAAGGAGCGCTATCCACAAATTCAGGTAATCGGTGGCAATATCGCCACCGCGGCAGCTGCATTGGACCTGGCAGCCGCTGGCGCTGATGCGGTTAAAGTAGGTATTGGACCCGGCTCGATATGTACAACACGTATTGTAGCCGGTGTCGGCGTGCCGCAAATTTCTGCGATCAGTAATGTTGCCGAAGCAATGTTGGCTAAAAATCTTCCTTTGATCGCCGACGGTGGTATTCGCTTCTCGGGTGATGTTGCCAAGGCCCTGGTTGCCGGCGCGCATTGCGTGATGATTGGTAGTATGTTTGCCGGTACCGCAGAAGCGCCCGGTGAAGTTGAACTGTTTCAGGGGCGATCGTATAAATCTTATCGTGGAATGGGCTCAATTGCGGCCATGCAGAAAGGTTCCAGTGATCGTTATTTTCAGGCTGACAGCGCTGACGAAAAGCTGGTGCCCGAAGGCATCGAAGGGCGGGTACCTTTTAAAGGACCACTGGCAGATACTGTTCATCAATTGCTCGGTGGTGTGCGTTCAAGTATGGGCTATGTCGGTTGTGCAACGATCGATGATTTGCGTACTAAGCCCGAGTTCGTCAAGGTCACCGCAGCAGGCATGACCGAGTCGCACGTCCACGATGTAACGATTACCAAAGAAGCCCCGAATTATCGGGTTTAAACATGTCATTCGATTTACACGGCGACAAAATTCTGATTCTGGATTTTGGATCGCAATACACGCAGTTGATCGCGCGACGGGTCCGCGAGGCTGGTGTTTACTGTGAGATCTTCCCCTGGGATATCCCCTTTGAGCGGATAAAAAAATTTGCCGCTAAAGGAATAGTGCTCTCTGGTGGCCCCGAATCCACTCTGGCCGCTGAAACGCCATTGGCTCCGATGGAAATATTCGACCTGGATGTGCCGATACTTGGCATCTGCTATGGTATGCAAACCATTACCCAACAGCTCGGTGGCGAGGTCGAAAATGTCGGCAAAAGTGAATTTGGGTACGCGCAAGTGCGCGCTCGTGGCCATACCGATTTACTTCGTGATATTCAGGATAGCGTTACCGAAGAAGGTTACGGTATGCTCGATGTATGGATGTCACATGGTGACCGCGTCGCCGAATTGCCACCGGGTTTTAAACTCATGGCGAGTACCAGGAGCGCACCGATTGCTGCTATGGCGAACGAATCACGTAAAATTTATGGACTCCAATTTCATCCGGAAGTAACGCATACCAAACAGGGTGTCGCTATTTATAGTCGTTTTATCCATGATATTTGTGGATGCGGGTCGGCCTGGACTTCAGAAAATATCATTGTATCAACCATCAACGGGATTCGCGCCAAAGTAGGACAGGATGAAGTTATCCTGGGGCTGTCCGGTGGTGTTGATTCATCTGTCGTAGCGGCTTTATTGCACGAAGCCATTGGCGATCAACTCACGTGTATATTTGTCGACAATGGTTTGTTGCGTCATCGTGAAGGCGATCAGGTCATGAGCCAGTTTGCTGAACACATGGGTATTAAGGTGATACGAGTCGATGCTGAGAATCGATTTTTAGCGAAACTCAAGGGCATCAACGATCCTGAACTCAAACGCAAAGCCATCGGCAATTTGTTTATCGAAATCTTTGAAGAGGAAGCGGCTAAACAAAATCATGCGAAATGGTTGGCGCAGGGTACGATATATCCAGATGTCATCGAATCGGCAGGTGCTTCGACCGGCAAGGCGCATTTGATCAAATCGCATCATAATGTTGGCGGGCTACCCGAGGATATGAAACTCGATTTGGTTGAACCGTTGCGCGAACTTTTCAAAGACGAAGTACGACGGCTTGGCGTCGAACTGGGATTGCCAAAAAAAATGGTTTATCGACATCCTTTTCCAGGTCCCGGTCTTGGGGTTCGTATTCTTGGCGAGGTCAAAAAGGAATATGCGGACACTTTGCGCCTGGCGGACGATATTTTTATCAACGAACTGCGTGCCAATGATTTATACGATGAGGTTTCACAGGCCTTCGTGGTGTTCCTGCCGGTTAAGTCGGTGGGCGTGACTGGCGACGGGCGTCGTTATAATCATGTGGTGTCATTGCGTGCAGTGGAAACCGTCGATTTCATGACCGCACGCTGGGCACATTTGCCTTATGAGTTTCTCGACCATGTTTCTCGCCGAATTATGAACGAAATCGAAGGTATTTCGCGTGTGGTTTACGATATTTCGGGAAAACCGCCCGGCACAATCGAGTGGGAATAGGCGTAATTCATAACGCATTAAAATATAAGACTAAAATTACTCT
>CAZYYM010000081.1:0-16151 GCA_964651385.1 uncultured Gammaproteobacteria bacterium
TTAAGGGATATTGAAGACGCGCCCAGAAACCGAAAAATGAATATGAAAGAGGTGGCCAACGTCGCCTTGTTTTCGAGTCGATTGAAGTCGGCGGTATCGATTTATCTGGACAGGATCTATTTAAGTAACCCTGAATAATGGTTCAGCCATGTAACCGGATTTAGCTACGCTCGTCCAACCACTCTCCGATTACCGGTGGGATAGTTTTTTGAGCCGTGCCACTTACGTAGATGCCGATATGACCACCGGGGAAAGACAATTCGGTATAATCTTTAGTGCCGACCAGCTTTTGCAGTGCGCGCGAAGCGTCGGGTGGCACCAGATGATCCTGTTCAGCAAAGATGTTTAACACGGGAATTTTCAGATTGGCGAGGTTGACTTCGTGCTCGCCGATTTTCAGGCCGCCTTCGACAAGCTTGTTATCCTGAAAAAAATCTTTGATAAACTGACGGAATGCCTCGCCGGCCTGATCGGGGCTATCGAATATCCACTTTTCCATGCGCATGAAATTTTTGACATTTTTTTCGTCTTTTATGATGTCGACCATCGAGACGTATTTCTGACCCATGAGTTGGAAGGGTTTCAGGTTGAGGAAAGTCCAGTTGAGCATTTCTCCGGGTAAATTACCCATGGTATCGACCAGCAAATCGATGTCCACTTGCTGTACCCAGTGACTGAGCATGTTATCAGGGGTTTTGCAATCAACCGGGGTTACCATGGTAACCAGATTTTTCACTTTGTCCTGATGCAGGGTGCTGTAACACAGGCTGAATACACCACCCTGGCAAATGCCCAGGATATTGATTTTGTCGATGCCATGGCGTTCGCAGATCGTATCAACACAACGATCGATATAGCCATTGATATAGTCATCAAGGGTAAGAAAACGATCGGCACGGTCGGGGTATCCCCAGTCAATCAGATAAACGTCCTGTCCCGCATCAAGTAGTCCACGGATCGTCGAGCGATTCTCCTGTATATCGGTCATATAAGGCCGATTGACCAGCGCATAAACGATAAGCGTTGGGGTTTTACTTTGTACCACTCCGGCTGAACCCTGATAACGATATAGTTTAAGCTTGTCCTCCCGATATACCGCTTCACGTGGTGTGACGCCTTCGGAAATTTCGTCGGCCTCGAGCAGGTTTTTTATACCTTTGCTGAAATTCTGATTGAAATTTACCAGTTCCTGGATAATTTGATCCGGGCGATATTCGAATGGATTCATGATCATGCGCCTGATTTACGGACCGCTTTCTTCGTTGCAACTGACTTTTTCACCTTTGCCTTCCGCGTAGTGCTTTTTACTTTGGTAGATGCTTTTCGGGTAGATTTCTTTTCGTTTAAGAATGCCCGAATTTGCCTCAGTTCCTGGCGCAAGCTATGATTATCGCGACGAACCTGTTGCAGGCGTTGATGTACCGTATCGAGTTCTTTACGCGAGGGTAAATTAAGCGATTCCATGGTTTCGTCAACCAGGCTGCTATAGTGCTGTTTCAATAACATCAGCTTGTTTATCATGTCGCCATACAGTGACTGGTATTTCTCGCTCATTGCATATCTGGCGTATTGAGTTTCGCTGGTATCAACCCAAAGATCATATATTGTGCGCAACGACGAGGGTGAATCAGCTTCGATGGTTTCGAAAAGTGTTGCGAGTTTTTCCTGGAAGGCCTGTAGCGATTCGATCGACACCTGCATAAACGAGGCATTAAATTGCTGGTTAGCCTGAAAGTAATCCAGAGCAATTCTGGCCCCCAGTTGTTGTTTTTCCTGCGACTCTCGAAAAAATCCCAGACCCGGCATGGACATCATCCGGCTGAACTGATCAAAATCTTCACCGATGCCATAGACACCGGAGGTTGAACCGGGCATTTCGACCGGCATCATCGCCGCTGCCATTTTCTGCCAGTTTGCCGATGGCGCGAGCCACTGTGACATGAATTCATGACCAGCCTGATGTCGCATTGGCGTCCACTGTGAGGCTTGCTGCTGAAGCCCCGATTTTATCTGTTCAAGCCATTGCTGTACGACGTCCTGGGGTTTGCCCCCGGCAGCAATCTGCTTTCCGATTTGTTCTGCCATAGCGAAGTAACCTTTACCTATATCCATACATTTGTTAATGACCTGTTCGGATTCCGGCTGAGTCGTATTCGGGTAATGGTAGGTTTTACGCCACATATCTAATCCTTTAGCCCAGAGATCGCTTTGCGAACTGGAGTCCGATTTGGAATTCCAGCTACTACTCATATCGCTCCAGCTATCGACAAATTTTTTCTGGGCTTTAAGCCACTCATCTGTCCAGGCATTGCTGTTAGACATTTTTATTAACTCTATTAAGACTTATACCGGTCGAGTCTAGCACTGGTAATTGTGCGGTGCAACAAAACGAGTGATTTGACTCAAACTAATTTAATAGCCTTGTAGTCAAGTATTTCTGAAATTATCAATATCGCCCTGTACCAATCTGGTAAAATGCACATTTATATGGGTCAATGCCCATATAAATTTAAAAATTAGCACTCCTGTAATGTTTGTCGCAAGAGTTCCGGGTCGTAATCAGTGGTCACTTTTGCTTTTCCCTGTGCTTCGAGGAGGACTAACTTTATTGTTCCATTAACCGCTTTTTTATCCATCGCCATCGCATTCATATAGTTATCATAGCTGATATTTTCGGGTGATTTTATCGGTAGTGAACAAGCCTGGAGTAGCTTCACGGTACGTTGTTTAATTTCCTTATTTATCCACCCATGTCTTAATGATAAATCGGTCGCCATGACCATGCCTGCGGCGACGGCCTCGCCGTGGAGCCAGTTTCCGTATCCCATGCAGGTTTCGATTGCATGACCAAAAGTATGGCCGAGATTGAGGATAGCGCGAATACCTGTTTCACGTTCATCCTGTGAAACTACTTCTGCTTTAATACGGCAAGATATGAATATAGCCTCTGCAAGATAGCTACTAGTCTTGTTGATCAATTGTGCAGAGTGTTGCTCTATCCAGTTAAAGAAATTGGCGTCATATATCAAGCCATATTTTATAACTTCCGACAGGCCTGCGCTAAGCTCACGGTCAGGCAGGCTGTTCAGTGTACTGATATCGGCAATGACGCATTGCGGCTGATAAAACGCGCCAATCATATTTTTACCGAGCGAGTGATTAACACCCGTTTTTCCGCCGACAGAAGAGTCGACCTGGGATAACAAAGTGGTGGGTATCTGAATAAAATTGATGCCGCGCTGGTAAATAGCGGCCGCAAATCCGGCGATATCTCCGACGACACCACCACCCAGCGCAATAATTGTTGACTGACGATCGTGCCTTTGCTGTAACAGGGTTTCAATAATTGTCATTACCGACTCGATGGTTTTATGTTGCTCACCATCTGGCAATACCACTACATCGTGACGGATGCCTGAGGCATTGAGAAGGCTATTTAGGGCCTCAAGATAAATCGGCGCGACGGTGGTATTTGTGACAATTACTACAGAGTTGCCAGGGACGTGATCGGTTATTAATTTGTGTTGTTTGAGTAAGTCGGTGCCGATGTAAATCGGGTAACTTCGATCTCCGAGATCGACCATCAAGGTATGCTTAAGGGGCATTTTTAATTTAGGTTCTCTGGAAGTTGGTTAATGATATCAACCGCGAGTTTTCGAGCCTGTCTTCTGTCTGTTTTAACAGCGAGATCGGCGAGATCAAGATAGATTGGGCGACGAACTTCGAGTAGAGCTTCAAGTCGCTCGCGAGGATTTTTGGTTTGTAGCAGGGGCCTTTTTTTGTCCCGCCGCAGTCTGTGCATCTGTTGATTGACCGAAGTATCAAGAAAGACGATGTAACCACGAGATCTGAGCAGTGCCTGATTTTGCTTGCGCATGACCGATCCACCGCCGGTAGCGATAATGCGATTGTCCTGATTGAGTAAGTCGTTTAGTGCATTGGACTCACGATCACGAAACCCCTGTTCACCTTCGATATCGAAAATTCGAGCGATATCGACGCCGGTTTTTTCTTCAATATAAAAATCGCTGTCGCGAAATTCACGATTGAGCTTTTTAGCCATAATATTGCCGATAGTGGTTTTACCTGAGCCCATTGGACCGACGAGAATGATGTTACGTTTAGCCATGGCGATATCATACAAGAAACTGAATCGCACAACAGATGCCCGAGCGGGATTTCGAGCAAAAAAAAGCAGCCAGCAGGCCGCTTTTCGAATTTAAATAGGGGGTAAATCAACGGACTTCCAGATTCGCGCCCTGCAAGATTTTCGGGGTGACGAAAATTAGCAGCTCGGAGCGATCATCGACAGTACTGGAAGACTTAAACAGGTTTCCGATGATTGGTATATCGCTAAAAAAGGGTACTCGTGTAACTTGAGTGGATTGAATGGTTTCGTATATGCCGCCCAGAACAACAGTCTGTCCATTTTCTACCAATAGCTGCGATTGAACTTCGCGGGTGTCGATAGTCGGAGCCGATAAACCCTGACCAAACGATACGTTTTCACCCTGGGAGTCTTTGTGAACATCGAGATCCATGATAACTCTGTCGTCAGGGGTAATTTGGGGTGTTACCTCGAGCGAAAGAACCGCTTTTCTAAATTGCAGTGTCGCATCACCATTATTTAATTCTAGATAGGGGATTTCTATACCCTGCTCGATGCGAGCAGTATGTGCGTCGGCGGTGATCACCCGAGGACTTGATACGACTTCGCCTCGACCTTCGATCTGGGCTGCGGAAAGCTCCATTTCCAGCAATGTGCCTAGTGGCAGTTTAGCAAGGGCAAGGGCGAAGGTTCCTGCAGGATTTTGTACAGGAAGATTGGTATTCAAACCCCCTGCACCCAAAGTAAAAGTTCCTCCGTCTGTGCCGTCGGTGATGCCGGAAAAGGATCCGGATGTGTCCGCACCAACATTTCCCGGTGTCGGGCTGGCATCGGTGCTGGTAACGCCGAATCGCACGCCGAGTTCCTTGCTGAAATCATCGTTAGCTATAACGACGCGCGACTCTATCAATACCTGCCGAACTGGAATATCGAGTTCAGTCAATAATTGACGCACGCTTAGCAAACTGGAATTGGTATCTTTTACCAGTAATGTATTGGTACGTATATCGACGCTAACCGAGCCACGGGGCGACAAAATTGAATTATCCTTCTGATTGAGAAGTTCGGCCATGTTTTCTGCTTTGGCATAATTTACTTTGATAAATTCGGTACGTAATCGCTCAAGCTCTTCAACCTGTTTACGCGATTCTAATTCCAGTTTTTCCCGGGCGGCGATCTCATCTGTCGGTGCAATCAATATCACATTTCCGGCACGGCGTTGTGCAAGACCTTTGGTCTTAAGAATAATATCCATTGCCTGATCCCAAGGCACGTTCTTCAGACGCAAGGTCAAATTACCTTCGACGGAGTCGCTTACAACCAGGTTTAAGCCGGTGAAATCGGCAAGTAGCTGCAGTACCGATCGTACTTCGATATCCTGAAAATTAAGAGACAATCGCTCTCCGGTGTAACCGAATTTCTTTTTCTTGCGGTTTTCTTCTTCTTCTTTTGAAATGGGTGCCACTTCAATGGTGTAAACGCGGTCGGTCTGGTATGCCAGATGATCAAAATCACCATTGGAGCTTATGGTCAGGTGAATATTTGCACCGTCCTGGATAGCATCAATGTGACTGATCGGGGTGGCGAAATCGCTAACATCCATGCGGCGCTGGAGCTCATCGGGCAATTCCGCGCCCACCAGTTCGACATGTACGTTATTATTTTCGCGCCAGACATCCGTGCTGATTGAAGTGCTGGTTAAGTCAAGAATGATTCGACCTTCACCATTCGGTCCACGCTTAAAGTCGATGTTGGTGACACCTTTAGCTATACCGGGTGGGGTGCTGATTATTGAGGCGGTAGTGGTTTGAGTTGAATCAACGGCAACTGCATTTTGATCCGATCCGGCCAGGGTTAAAGTTGTCTGATTACCACTGACGCTGGTATTGAAGTCAGTTTTTTGCGACAGGTTTATAACGACACGGGTGCGACCTTTAGCAGCAGCAGAAATGATACTACGTATGTTGCCGATGCCTACCTGTAAGTTTCGTTGTTGCAATCTGTTTTCTGTATCGGCAAAATCCAGTGCGATTCGAGCGGGCTCGTCGATAGTGAAGGTACGCGGTTCGATCGCTTCCTCATTAAAGGTGAATACCAGTTGTACCGCATTTCCTGACATAACCGAATAATCGAGGCCGATTAAGTCCCGGGCTAAAGCATTGCTGAGCCCCAGGCTTAGCAGACAAATCCCTGCTAGCGATTTTTTGATTAATCCTGTCATCATATTAGGTAGGTAAAATAAGTTCATAGGGAATCCTCTCGCTATTCGTCGATCAAGGCTACAGCCGACGAGCGTTCGATATAGTTGCCTAGTCCATCTGGGACGATTTCTGTTAATTCGATGATTTCGTCGCTCACCGAAATGATGCGACCATGGTTTTGTCCCATATAATTGCCTTCAATGACACGGTGAATGGTATTGTCAGGTGCAAAAATCAGTCCCCATTTGATACCGTCTTTAGTGACTGTGCCTTTTAGGCGAAGGGTATCCAGCGGGAAGTCTTCCAGAGGTTCATGAACTCTGTCCATATCAGGGCGCAGTCCATTTCCTGAACTTTGTATGTCTTCGGGGTTTTCTTCGGGCCGTCTGAAGTCCACAAGTTTGAATGGATCACGAAGATCCTGTGACTTGTATTCAAAATTTTGATAGGGCTGAAAATCGGGAATTGGCTCAATTCTACCTGGAGGCTGGCTCTTTACCTGTTGGAAAAACTGTTGTAGATCTCCAAGACCCTGATTGCATGCGGTAAGTAAAAGCGTACAGGCTGCGATGCCAGAAAGTCTGGAGATAATTTTCATACCCATCATTGCTCATCCTCCTGCAGATAACGATAGGTCTTGGCAGTTGCGGTCATTTTTAGTTTGCCCGAAGTGTCTATCTGGTTCTTATTTTCTCCATTTGTATGCGGGTCAAGTTTTAAATCACTTATTGTGACAATTCGAGGTAAGGCGGCGATACCACTGATAAAAGTCGCCAATTGGTGATAAGTACCAGTGACTTCAAGCGCTATAGGTAATTCGGCATAAAAGCCTTTCTTTTCTTCTGCGCTCGGTTTAAAACGCTTAATTTCAAGGCCACTGGCCAATCCTGTTTGCGAGACGTCAACAAGTAAAGACTCAACATCCGTTTTTTCGGGAAGCTGACGTAAGAGAGCACCGAACGAGGCACGCATTTCAGCAAGTTGTTCTTTGTACAATTCGAGCTTTGCTGCTTGTCCTGCTTTAATTTTAAACTCATCTTTCAGGTCCAGCTCTTTCTTTTCATGACGATCCAGTACTTCAAACTGTCCTATGGTGTCGAAATAAATACCGGCTGCTATGATCGCGATAAATACCGTAATAAAAACGCCTAGCTTGATAGAAACCGGTGCATTTCCAATATTGTCCGGTTCTAAGTGGTATTGGATTTCTTCAAAATTCATTGTTGAAGGCCTCCATCATTCTGTGGACCTTCGCCAGTGGCATTAGGTGACGTCTGTTTCACTGTTAATGTAAAAGTGCTGACCCGGTTTACCTTTTTATCTTCAATTTCGATTACCGTAAGGTTAGGGTCTTTTAACCATTCGGAGTCGCTGAGATTCCTCATATATGTCGAGACACGAGCGTTAGACTCGGCCTGGCCGTTCATTACCAGGTTACTCCCCGTTTGTGATAGCGACTTAAGATAAACCCCATTGGGGACGGTTCCGACAATTTCGGTAAACAGGTGAACTATTGAAGGTCTGCTACCCTGTAAATCCTGAATAACTTCCATACGTTCGAGCAGGCTTCGACGAACTTTCCTTAAATCTTTAATTTCTGCAATTTGCTTATCCAGTTTGCTGATTTCAGTGCTGACATAGTTATTTCTGGATAATTGGTAACTTATCTTTGTGCTCATCTGTATATGAATGAGACCTATAATGGCTGCTGCTAACAACATAGTCAGTACAGTCATAACAGCAAACTGCTTTTTCTGTTCCTGACGATGTTCCTCCCGCCAGGGTAGCAGATTAATCTGTGTAGTCATGAGTATTCAGCTCCTCGAATTGCCAATCCGGTAGCAATCAGGAATGAAGGCGCATCGGATTCCAGGTTGGCCTTGTTGACTCGACTGGAGGTTGACATATCCGCGAAAGGATTAGCGATCGTCGTTGGTACGCCAATATGCGATTCGGTTAATTCTGCCAGATTGGGCAGACTGGCCGTGCCTCCAGCCAGAACAAGATGGTCGATATTTCCGATGTCTCCGCCAGCTGAATAGAAAAATTGCAGGAAACGACTGACCTGCTGCGCCGTTGTTTCCTTAAATGGCCCAAGTACTTCAGGCTCGTAGTTATCCGGTAAGCCACCCTGGCGTTTGGCAAGCCCCGCTTCATCATAAGACAATCCGTAGCGGCGCATTATTTCTTCGGTCAGTTGTTTGCCACCGAAATTTTGCTCACGCGTATAGATGAGGTTGTGATTGTGAATAACGCTAAGACTGGTCATGGTAGCGCCGATATCAACTATAGCTACTGTTTTATCCATGCCTTCATCGGGTAACTGGGATGTCATAGCCGAAAAGACGGTTTCAACAGTATAGGCTTCGATATCAACAATTTTCGCTGTTAAGCCAGCGAGTTCAATGGCAGCAACACGATCATCTACATTTTCACTACGACAGGCCGCAAGCAACACGTCGACGGTATCAGGATTTGTTTCGGTCGGTCCAAGTATCTGGAAGTCGAGGGCGACTTCTTCGAGCGGGTAAGGTATATATTGATCCGCTTCAAGTTGTATCTGGCCTTCCATCTCAATGTCGGATAGGCTGGATGGCATGGTAATTTTTTTGGTAATGACTGAGGAACCGGCGACTGCAATGGCCACATTTTTTGATTTTATTTTTGACTTGCTCAGTGCACGCTTTACACTCTCGCCTACCGATTCGATTTCTGCAACGTTCTTTTCCACAACGGCGTTTGCAGGCAGGGGCTCTACACCGATACCTTCGATACGGTAACTCGATCCGGTTTTGCTGAGTTCCATCATCTTGACAGATGTAGAGCTAATGTCTAATCCGATAAGCGGCGGTTTTTTACGTGATAAAAACACCGGTATCCCTCATGTGAGCCTGTGTTGGTTAATTTTATATGATAAATTACATTAACATCTAGTTGTAAGTATATAAAATGTTAAATTATTCTAATAACGCTCCAAAGAGTCTAGTTCAAGATTTTACTCTTGTCGATACTTTACAAGTAATTCTTTATAAATATTCGATAACTTGATGATAAAGCTGATAAAAATATTATCCTGGCTATTCGTGGCCGGGTCTATGGTGCTGATAGCGGGCGTTTTTTATATCTATGCAGTGCTAGTACCGAATCTACCTTCAATTGATCATCTTGAAGACGCACAATTGGAGGTACCGCTGAGGGTTTATGATAGAAACGAGGTATTGCTCGCCGAATATGGTGAACATCATCGAACGCCCGTAAAGTTTGAGGAAATTCCGGTAGATCTTATTTCGGCATTGGTATCAGTGGAAGATGACCAGTTCTGGGAGCACTCTGGGGTCGATCCATTGGCACTCATGGCTGCCGCTTACGAACTGGTGACGACCGGCAATAAAACCCGTGGAGGTAGTACGCTGACTATGCAGGTTGCGCGAAATTTCTTTCTGAGCCCCGAAAAGACCTACGCCAGGAAACTCAACGAAATATTATTAGCCCTGAAAATCGAAAGTGAATTTAGTAAACAAAAAATTCTTGAGCTCTATCTTAATCAGGTATATTTTGGTAAACGAGCCTATGGCATTGTTGCGGCAGCCCAGATTTACTACGATAAATCATTGCAGGATTTGAGTCTTGCACAGGCTGCCATGATTGCTGGTCTACCACAGGCGCCTTCAAAGTATAATCCGATTAGAAACCCGGAGCGGGCGCTGATTCGACGAAACCACGTATTGAGCCGCATGCAGGTGCTTGGATATATCGATGAGGAAACATATGATATGGCTCGTACGGAGCCTGTCACCGCCGAGTTACACGCTACTCAAACAATCGCAGATGGTCAATATGTCGCAGAGTTGATTAGGGCAAGACTATTTGAAGAATATGGCGACGATGCCTATAAAACGGGTTTAAAAGCCTATACTACTATCGATGGCAAGTTGCAATCCGTTGCCAATCGGGCGCTGCGTCAAAATTTATTAAATTATGTCAGGCGCCACGGTTTTCACGGTGTGATCAAATCAATTGATCTTGAAGCGATAGAAGAAGATCCGTTTGACTCCGACCTGGTCAGTGATGAAGAAGTCGGCAATCTACAGCAGGCAGTGGTTACTGATATTAGCGAAAAATCGGCCACTGCATTGATTACTAACTATCAATATATCCAGATTCCTTTCGAAAAAGGGCTCGACTGGGCGTCTAAATACCGAGGTGTCAATAGTCGGGGGAAAAAGCCAGCAAAAGTGTCCGATGTTTTAAAGGTCGGCGATGTGATCTGGGTTGAAGAACGTAGTGAGGATCTTTGGCTTCTGGGTGAAATTCCTGTTGTTGAAGGCGCGATGGTTTCGCTCGACTCGTCAAATGGGGCAGTTCAGGCGTTGGTTGGGGGTTTTGATTTCTTCAAAAATAAATTCAACCGTGCGACCCAGGCGCGACGTCAACCCGGGTCAAATTTCAAACCCTTTATTTACTCTGCCGCGTTGGAGAAAGGATTTACTGCAGCGAGTATTATTAATGAT
Organism: uncultured Gammaproteobacteria bacterium; assembly: GCA_964651385.1. Lineage (GTDB taxonomy): Bacteria > Pseudomonadota > Gammaproteobacteria. The sequence continues at coordinate 10,821 of CAZYYM010000081.1, forward strand.
GCGCCGGTTGTTTTCGATGACGACTCTCTCGAAGCTACCTGGCGACCAGAAAATTACTCGGGACGCTTTTATGGCCCAACCCGTTTTCGTGAAGCTCTGGTTAAGTCGAGAAACCTGGTATCGATACGTGTCCTGCAGGCGATCGGTCTGCGTCATGCTATAAAGTACGCGCAACGTTTTGGACTGAAAAAAGAAAATATGCCGTACGATCTTTCGCTGGCACTGGGTAGTGGTACCTTTACACCGCTCGAAATCGCGCGGGCCTATGCTGTTTTCTCGAACGGTGGCTATCTGATTGAGCCTTACTATCTGGATCGGATAGTGTCGGGAAGTGGCGATGTCATCTTCCAACATAACCCCTATCTAGTCTGCCAGGATTGCGAAGAGGAGACTTTGAATAGCATAGATAGTGCTACCAGTCCAGAACCATCACTGGAACCGGTGGAAGCGCCGGATAGTGATAAAGTCGTGGTGAAATTGGATGACTCGGAGGTAGAGCCTGAATTAGTGGAACCGGTTGAAATTGGTGAAGAAATCCCACCAATTTTGTACGCACCCAGAGTGATATCGAAACAGAATGCATATATTATGCGGTCGATTATGCGGGAAGTTGTGAGCCGGGGTACTGCAGTTCGTGCCAAGGCATTGGGTCGAGGGGACATCGGCGGTAAAACGGGTACGACGAATGATCAGGTCGATGCCTGGTTTAGCGGATTTAACGATAAAATTGTGACCACCGGCTGGGTCGGGTTTGACAATCAGCAAACTCTAGGTCGGCGCGAGACCGGTGGACGAGCAGCGCTACCCATGTGGATCGAATATATGCGTGTTGCATTGGAGGGCATGCCGGAAACAATCGAAGACCAGCCGGAAGGTCTGGTCACCGTTCGTATCGATGCCGAAACGGGTAAGCGAGCTACACTGGATACAAAAAACAGTCGGTTCGAATTATTTCGCGAGCAAAATGCTCCGGCTGAAATGCGAGTTGTAAATACCAGTAATACTAACGGCAATGGTGAAGCCGAAGCGGTTATAGGTAATTCGACAATCAGTGAAGAGGAGATTGTTGAAGATATTTTTTAGGTCGGGAGTCCAGCACGAATATTTATTCCCGATTGATGTACGCTGTCAATTACTACGCCCAGATGTTCGGGGTTTACTGAAGGGTGTACGCCATGCCCGAGGTTGAATACATGCCCCGGGTAGTTACCGTAGTCGGTCATTATAGTATTGACTGCATCTGTTATGGTGTCGTGTGATGCGTATAACATGCATGGGTCAAGATTACCCTGCAAAGCCACGTGATTACCCACACGTCGGCGTGCTTCGCCAATATTAATTGTCCAGTCCAGGCCAATCGCATCGCAGCCAGTCGATGCCGAGTCTTCAATCCATTGTGCCCCGCCTTTGGTGAATAACGTAACTGGAATTGGCTGGCCGTCGTGTTGTCGCTTTAATTGCGATACGATTTGTTGCATATAATTCAGAGAAAAATCCCGATAACAATCAGGTGACAGAACGCCGCCCCAGGTGTCAAAAACCATGACAGCCTGAGCGCCGGCTTCGATCTGTGCATTTAAATAAGCAACAACCGACTGGGCTAAAGTACCGAGCAGCTTGTGCAAAGCGGCTGGGTTGTCATACATCATACCTTTGACATAACGATAGTCTTTGGAGCTGCCGCCTTCGACCATATAGGTCGACAGGGTCCAGGGACTACCGCTAAAGCCAATCAAAGGGACACGGCCATTCAGCTCCTGGCGGATCAGGGTAACTGCATCGGTCACATACCGTAGCGTTTCAGAAGGATCGAGTACGCCAATTTTTTCAATATCAGCCTGGCTTCGCAACGGATGTTCGAACTTCGGACCTTCGCCATCACTGAAATAGAGTCCCAGGCCCATGGCGTCAGGAATAGTCAGGATATCTGAGAATAGAATGGCAGCATCGAGGTTAAATCGTCGTAGTGGTTGCAAGGTAACTTCGCAGGCAAGCTCCTTATTTTTGCATAAGTCGAGAAAGCTGCCAGCCTGTTTGCGGATTTCGCGATATTCGGGCAGATAGCGGCCGGCCTGGCGCATAATCCATACGGGCGTTGTGTCAGTGGGTTGCCGCAGCAAGGCCTTGATTAAACGATCATTCTGTAGTGGTGCAAAGCTCATTGCTTAAACCTCCAGGTAATCGAGAATGCCCTCGGCGGCCTTTCTGCCCTCATAAATAGCAGTGACCACAAGGTCTGAACCGCGAACCATGTCTCCACCGGCAAAGACATTTGCGTTGCTGGTCTGAAATGGGAACTCACCCAGCTCGGGTGCGATAACACAACCCGAATCATCGGTGTCAATCTGGTATTGATTGATCCAGTGATCGGGGCTCGGCCGGAAACCAAAAGCCACGACCACTGCGTCGGCAGGGATAATTTCTTCCGATCCGGAAATGACTTCGGGACGTTGTCGACCTTGTTCATCAGCCTCACCCAGTTGTGTGGACACTAGTTTGACGCCTTCGACTGATAATGCACCGACTAATTCAATCGGTTGGCGGTTAAACAGGAATTCAATGCCTTCTTCTTTAGCATTGGAGACTTCTCGCATCGAACCCGGCATATTGGCTTCGTCGCGACGATAAACACAGGTGACCGATGCGGCTCCCTGTCGAATGGCCGTACGAACGCAGTCCATCGCGGTATCGCCACCACCGAGAACGACCACGCGCATGCCGGCAAAATTGATGAACCCGGGTCTGTTTTCTGAATCAAAATCGATCTGGTGATGAATATTGGAGATCAGATAGGGCAGAGCTTCGACGACACCGGGTTTATCTTCGCCCGGAAAGCCTCCTTTCATATAAGTATAAGTGCCGGTGCCGAGAAACACAGAATCGTATCCTTCTAACAATTGATCGAAGCCAATATCTTTACCGACCTCGGTATTCAGGTGAAACTCAATTCCCATGTTTTCAAACATAGTTCGGCGACGTGTTATCACGTCTTTTTCCAGCTTAAATGGTGGGATGCCGAAAGTCAGTAAGCCACCGATTTCAGGGTGGCGGTCGAAAACAACCGCTTTGATACCGTTTCGCGTGAGTACATCGGCACAGGCGATACCGGCGGGTCCGGCACCGACGATGGCGACAGTCTTGCCGGTGCCGATTACCTGTGATAGGTCAGGCGACCAACCGGCTTCGATTGCGGTATCGGTAATATACTTTTCAACCGAGCCGATGGTGACAGCACCAAATCCGGTATTGAGGGTACAGGCGCCTTCACACAGCCTGTCTTGTGGGCAAACCCGACCACAAACTTCAGGAAGGCTATTGGTTTTATGCGACATTTCGACGGCTTCGATTAGATTGCCCTCAGCGATCAAATTGAGCCAGTTAGGGATATAATTATGGACCGGGCATTTCCATTCGCAATAGGGATTGCCACATTCGAGACAACGTTCGGACTGACTGGCCGCTTGCTGTTGATTATAGTTAGTATAGATTTCGTCGAATTCAACCACTCGACTATGCGCCGGTTTTTTGCCCGGGTCGGTGCGTTGCACTTCCAGAAACTGGAATACATTCGGCATCAGCTATGTCTCTTAAGCTGAAGCAAGTCTGGATTTTATCAGCTGACTAACCTTTCCCATATCAGCGCGTCCCTGAAGCTTTGGCTTAAGCATCCCCATGACCTTACCCATTTCTTTTATCGATATGGCACCGGTCGAATTGATTGCTTCTTCGATAGCTGTTTCAATATCGGTATCAGAGAGGGCTTCGGGTAGATATTCCTGAATTATTTCGAGTTCTGAGGCTTCGATCTGAATCAGATCGTTGCGCCCAGCGATTGTAAATTGCGCGATAGACTCGCGGCGTTGCTTGGACATTTTGTCTAGCACGCTGACGACCCGTGCGTCGTCAAGATCAATTCTTTCGTCAACTTCGATTTGTTTGATAGCCGATAGCATATTCCTGATCACCAACAGTCTAGCCTTATCGCCGCTTTTCATCGACGACTTCATGTCAGACAGAAGTTGGGATTTTAGTGCGCTATCCGGCATCAGATTACGCTCTTAATACATGCGGCGGCGGGTACCGAAATCTTTGGAGATGCGCTTGAAATTACGCTTAACGGCGGCAGCGGATTTACGCTTGCGCACTGCGGTAGGCTTTTCGTAGTGCTGGCGACGACGGGTTTCGGTGAGAACGCCCGCTTTTTCACAGGATCTTTTGAATCGACGCAGTGCGAAATCAAATGGTTCGTTGTCCTTTACCTTGACTGATGGCATATTAAAAAAATGTCCGAATAAGTTGATCTTTGGTGCTGATTAAACCAGCCCCGCTTCAGGAGCCGGACAATTATAAGGAGGCGATATCAAATATCAATCGCCATAGTGCTAAAAAGTCAGGAAAAACACGAAATTATGAAAGTATTGGGTCTTGAAAGCTCCTGTGATGAGACTGGTATTGCTATTTTTGATACCGAGACGGGCAATATGGTCCAACGGCTGTTTTCGCAAATCGAGCGACATCGGGAATATGGCGGCGTCGTGCCCGAGTTGGCTTCGCGTGATCATGTTGCCAAAGCGGCCTCGATGATCAAGGATATTTTGCCGGAAATCGGGGGTATTGTTAGCGTGGACGCGATTGCCTATACGCGAGGACCAGGACTAATAGGAGCCTTAATGGTCGGCGCCAATATCGCTCGCGGTATTGCCTGGGCACTCGAAAAACCGGTACTGGGGGTGCATCATATGGAAGGGCATTTGCTTGCGCCAATGCTGTCCGAAGGGAAACCGGAATTTCCTTTTGTAGCACTGTTGGTTTCGGGTGGCCACACCATGCTGGTTGATGTCCGGGAACTTGGTGACTATCGCATTCTGGGGGAATCGCTCGATGATGCGGTCGGCGAGGCCTTTGATAAAACCGCTAAGCTACTGGGGTTGCCTTATCCCGGTGGGCCCGAGCTGTCGGCTTTGGCCGATAGTATTGCGCTGAGTCAGTTTACCTTCCCGCGCCCTATGGTTAATCGGCCGGGACTTGAATTCAGTTTTAGCGGACTAAAAACGGCGGCGTTGAATATTATTCAGCAATATAGTCCTTTGTCTGAATTGATGCGTGCCGAAATTGCGCATGCATTTCAGCATGCAGTAGTAGACACCTTGCGCATCAAATGTAATCGCGCGCTCGATCAATCTGGCTATTCAAACCTTGTTATTGCCGGTGGTGTTGGTGCAAACCGACAATTGAGGCGGGTCTTGCAAAATCTGGTTGTACAAAAAGGCGCGCGGGGTTTTTTTCCGGTGGTCCGGGACTGTACGCGCAACTGTGCCACGAGTAGCAATA
>CAZYYM010000082.1:0-16140 GCA_964651385.1 uncultured Gammaproteobacteria bacterium
TTTTTGGTTAGACATTATTCGCTCCTCTCTGGTTTGATAATCTGTTCAGCACTTTTGGAAATTTGAGTACAATTTTAATATAACCGCACATTGTTGACAATAATTCGCTAAAATACCCGAAATACTGTATAAATAAGCTTTTTCATCGCAGAATTGTCAACAATATTGTGAATTTTAAGACCTTCCAAAATTTTTATTCATAATTTCGATAAACCGCTGGGCAGGTGCTGAAAGGAATTTCCCTTTGCGTGTGACTATACCGTAGCTGCGTTTCGGAAAATATTGGTCAATCGGAATAACACTCATACTTTTATAATCCAGATCGGTTATACAGACATCGGTAACAATTGAAATACCCTGACCCAGGCCAACATAACGTTTGATCACTTCCCAGCCTCCGGCCTCGAGAGTAACTTGAAAATTGACGTTATGCTGCGCAAATACCATTTTGACAATGTGCCAGGTGCTTAAATGTCGCGGTGGTAGAATCAACCCATATTTTCCGATATCTTTAATTGTCACCTTGTCCATTCTTGCTAATGGATGGTTGGGCGGCGTAATAACGACCGGATTGTAGGTAACAATCGGGTCGTAGACCAGGTCGTCAGGCACTTCGAGCATGGAGCCAACCGCAAAATCAACCTTATCACTGCGTAGTAACTCCATACCGTTACGACCGGTTTCATTTGATAACCTCAATTTTATCGCTGGGTATTGTTCAGTGAATTCTCGCACAGGTGTCGGTAAAATATAGAGTATGGTCGATTCACCTGCCGCGACATTCAAATCGCCCGAAGTCAGATTTCCGCAATGCGCATCAAATGTTTCCTTGAGTCGGTCGATCCCCTGGACATGCGGCAGGCACAGATCGTAGAGGATGCTGCCTTCGGTGGTCAGGGTCAATTTTGGGCCGCAACGCTCGAACAGGCTGGCGTCCATCTCTTCCTCGAGCGCATGTATCTGCAGCGATATTGTCGGTTGGCTCGCAAAAAGCGAGTCTGCTGCTCGAGTCATGCTACCGAGTTTTGCAGTCTGGCAGAAGGCACGAAGTTTTTTTAGATGATTTTGCTTATAATAAGTATTCGCCACAAATTTCTCCGACCGTTAAATGTCCATTAATTCAGGCAATGCTGGTCATTGAATTAATACGAAATTTCAATTATTAAATCTCTGCATAATACAAGTCAATACTAATTAACTATATATATTGGCGGGTGAATTGCGGGAATTGAAGTTTACAAAATAATAGTGATGCTGATTGGGAAATAATTTATTTTTATAAAACAATTAGTTAGACGATTATTTTCTCGCTGGGACTTCTAATCTCTGGCGTCTTTCCCAGAGATTTTTACGGCTGATACCGAGAAGCTTTGCGAGTTCGGTTTCATTGTACTCAGACTGGAACCGCTTAACGAAATTGACGAAATAATCGTCCAACGAGAGTTTGTTTTCGAATTCATTGACCGATTGTTGCTTTTCAGCATTACTTTTACTGAGAGCTAAATCGCCGACATCGATAATATTGCCACGGCTGAGTATGACTGCGCGCTCTATAATATTTTCGAGTTCTCGCACATTACCGGGCCAGTCATAGCGGGACATTTGCGTATAGGCTGAATCACTAAAGCTCATAGCCTGTCGATGAGTGCGGTTAGACATTTTTGCGAGTATCGTGTCGGCCAGAAAACCGATGTCCAGGCCACGCTGACGCAACGGTGGCAAATGCAATTCGAAGACATTGAGACGATAATATAAATCTTCACGAAATAACTGATCACCAACCATTCGTTGCAAATCCTTGTGCGTAGCTACCAGGATTCGAACGTCAACACTGATCATCTTGTTTGAGCCAACACGGCGTATTTCGTTTTCCTGCAGAACGCGTAATAATCTGGCCTGAGCTTCAAGAGGTAATTCTCCGACTTCATCAAGAAAAAGGGTGCCGCCACTGGCTGCTTCGATCAATCCTTTTTTTGTTTGTAGTGCGCCGGTAAATGCGCCTTTTTCATAACCGAATAATTCTGATTCAATCAGGCTATCAGCAAATGCGGCACAGTTAACGCTGATCAAAGGATGTTTGCTGCGAGCGCTGTGGGCATGAATGGCGCGTGCAACCAGTTCCTTGCCGGTGCCGGTTTCACCGAGTATGAGTACCGTGGCTTCGGTTGGCGCGACACGATTAATCTTGCGCAGAACTTCAAGCATTGGTTCACAATTGGCGATCATACTGTCGACTGGATAATCTCTGGCGACTTCTTTTTGTAACAGCGTATTTTGTCGTTCAATTGCGGATTTATCGAGAATACGTTTCACTGTAATGATCATTTCATCGTGATTGAAAGGCTTGGCGATATAGTCAACCGCGCCCAGCTTCATTGCATCGACCGCCGATTGTACAGTAGAGTAACTGGTCATAATCAAAACCGGAATTGGCGCTGCACGGGTAATTAGCACGGTACCGGGTTCACCAGGCAAACGTAAATCGGAAATAATCAAGTCATAGGTATTGATTGATATCTCTTCCGTTCGACCAACCGAAGCAACTGCCGTAACATCGTAACCCTGGCGTTCGAGCAAACGTTTCAGACTTTCCTGAATGATAGGCTCGTCTTCAACGATTAAAATCTGACTCATAAGTTTTGCGCCATCGGTGTTTGTGCATGCGGGAGAGAAATTTCAAATTGGCTACCATTGCCATAAGTACTCGCAACGGATATTGAACCACCGTGTTCCTGAATAATACTGTATGTTAGTGCGAGGCCGAGACCAGTGCCGGCACCGACTGATTTGGTCGTAAAGAAAGGTTCGAAAAGTTTCGGCAGATGTTCTTCAGGTATACCGTCACCCTGATCGATGACTTTAACCAATATCCGCTTCTGACAGATTTCACTATCGACGACAATCGACTGACCTTGGCGCGAAGCATCGGTGGAATTGGAAAGCAGGTTGACAAAAACCTGTAACAGCTTTTGTGAAAAACCCTCTACATGGATGCTGTTATCACAGTTATTTAGATATTCCAGCTTTTTTGCCTCGTGACGCAGAGAAACCAGTTTGATGGCTTCGTGAATAACGCCATGCAGATTAATCGCTTCGGTAGGTTGATCGAGGGGCGCACCAACATGGGAAAAGTTAACCAGCGAACTGACTATGTTGGTTATGCGTTCGGTCTGAGTCAATATCTGTCTTAGGCCACTGCGTACCTGCTCGGCCGATTCACTATCGGCCTGAATATCCTGCGCCAGACAGGCAATTCCGGTAACCGGGTTACCAATTTCGTGCGCAACGCCGGTTGCCAGCTGACCAATTGAAGCAAGTCGCTCGCTATGGGCGAGTTTTTCTTCGAGAGAATAACGTTTGCTATGATCCTCGATTAATATCGCGGTACCACTGCCCCTATCCTGGTCGTGACTAACCACGGCTTTGAACAGGTTGAGGATAAGCAGGTCGCCATTGAGACTGATTTTTAATTTAGGGATACTAAAATCTTCGCTGTCGACAAAAGAAACTAAAATATCCTTCCAGGGATTGTCAAGTTGGTGTAAGAAGGAACCGACTACATGATCCTGGGCGACACCGGTTATTTTTGAGAGTTCTTTATTCCAGCTTACGATTTGCAACTCGTGATCAATCGAAACCACGCCGAGCGGTAAATCCTGCAAAACCTGAAAGTGAAAACGACGTAAATAATCAAGCTCACTGGAAACGCCTTTCAATTCACTTCGAGTTTTCTCCTGAGTATGTTCGACAAATTGAATGGTATTGGCCAGTGCCGATTTGGTAGCCCGGTCAATCTGTAAATGCTCGTTTACTATCATTCGCGATAACACCGGGCCAACCAGGCCCGACAGATTTCTGTCGATTTGTGCCCTCAGCCTATTAAGCGCATTTTGATCAATCTGTCGTTCACGCAGACCTAAATCAGATATCGCACGTTCGATTTCATTATGGGCAATATCGCCGCCAATTATTTTACTCAGCTGCTGTTTAAACTCAGCAATCGAAGTAGCCCGTAACGCGCCCTGAGGTACCAGAAATCCCTCCCTGAAGCAGGCCTCGGCAACTTCGCGTTCCTCTTCCTGCTGGGGTCTTATTAAAGATACGATGACAAAAGCCAGGCTATTGAATAACAGGGACCAGACCGCAGAATCTGTTGTTTTCATGGCAAAGTCGAGCAAATTGAAATAAGGTGTCTGGATAATTCCGGCGCGCTCGAACAATGGCGCCATAAGCGTGACCGCCCAGATCGAACCACCGACCAATAATCCGGCGATAAATCCTGACTTACTGGCCCGTTGCCAATATAGTAAACCGACAATACCGGGCAGGCACTGTGCCACAGCAACAAAGGAAATCAGCCCAAGGCCCGCTAGCCCCTGGTTTCTCTGTTGTAACAAGTAGAATCCGAAGCCACCAGCGATAATCAGGAGAATTACGATTCGGCGTCCCCACAACAGCCATTCGTACATATTCGTGCCCTTCGAAAGACGGGGTGGAAAACTAGCCGGTAGGACGAGATGGTTCATACACATGGTTGCCAGTGCCAGCGTGCTTACGATAATCATCGCACTGGCGGCTGAAAGTCCACCGACAAATGTCAGCAACGGCAAAATAGTGCTACCACTTTCCAACGTAATCCCGAGTACATAAAGATCGGCGGGAATATTTAAATCCAGATATTGACCCGCCCATAAAATCGGGGGGATAGAAATATTGAGAATTAATAAAAATAACGGGAACGCCCAGCTCGACGTCTCTATATTTTTGTGCTCAATGCTTTCGACAAATATCATATGAAATTGTCGGGGTAATAAAAAAGCGGCGGCGAAAGACAGAAGCATCAAGGTAGCCCAGGGACCTTCATGCATCGGCCGGAACAAAGCACTTTTGGCTTCAGGGTGCAAAAGCAGGAACTGATTCAACTCAGTCAATCCACCGAAAATACCAAACACCGCAAATATACCGACAGTTAACAGGGCAACCAGCTTGACCAGCGATTCGAAGGCAATAGCAACAACCAGGCCCCGGTGCTTTTCTCGAAGAGAGGTATGCCGGGCACCAAATAGCATCGAAAACAGTGCAATAGTAAGACAGAAACCAAACGATATAGACACGGGCTGGGAGCCGCTGGTCATAATTTGCAAGGTATTGGTAACGGCCTGAATCTGCAATGACATATAGGGCAGTGTGCCAGTAAGAATAAACAGGGTGACGAGAATACCCGCTGACTGGCTGTTGTAGCGAAATGCAAATAAGTCAGCCAGAGAGGCAAGCCGGTAAGTCTCGGTCAGTTTGAGAATAGGTTTTAACAGAATTGGAGATGCAACGAATGCCAGCGTTGACCCAAGGTAAATGGTTAGAAAATTATATCCTTCCTGCTCGGCGAAACCGACACTGCCGTAAAAACTCCATGAAGTGGCATATACCCCGATCGATAAAGTATAAACGAGTGGGTGGCGAACCACCGATGCAGGAATCCAGTGTCGATCTGTCGCTGTAGCAATTAGAAATAGAAGACCGAGGTAGGAAACACCTACCAGGAACAATTGCCAGAGTTCAAACTGCATGTTTGCGCAATAGTCTCTGTAAAAAGTAAGTTAAAACGATTATTGCCGACCAGACCAGGTAGGGGGTATACCAGGGGTTACTATTGTCACCCCAATATTCCAGCATGGGTGGCAGTAATATCAGAAGTGAAATTAAAACTACGATAACAGTAATTTCGGTAGAGCGGGATTCAGAGGCATGTAGTGGCATATAATTCGGAACTACTGTTACCATTCGAAACACAGGTAGTGTTACTTATCGTGACGAAAACGTCAATATAAATTTCAACTACAAGTCAAGTAGTTGAAATATATAAGGAAAATTATATGGCACGATTATCGCTGCGTAAAGCTGCGTGCAAACTTTCATGTTAGCCGCCAATTACAATTTTAGTGAGGATAAATATATGAGTAACAAGAAAAATCCGGTCGACCTTTCAAAACGTAAGGTTCTAAAGGGTACAGCAGGTATTATAGCCGCAGGTAGCATGCCTTTAATTTTTAGCGGTAAGGCAAATGCTGCTTATCAGAATGAACCGAAAGGTTCGACAGTTACATTTGGTTTCAATGTTCCACAGACCGGTGCCTATGCTGACGAAGGCGCAGACGAACTGCGTGCATACAAACTGGCTGTTCAGCACATCAATGGTGAAGGCGATGGTGGAATGCTGAATACCTTTTCCTCAAAAGCATTGAAGGGCAATGGTGTTAACGGTAAGAAAGTTGTCTATGTAACAGGTGATACACAAACCAAATCTGACGCAGCAAGAGCATCAGCCAAGCGTATGATCGAAAAAGACGGTGCGATAATGATTACCGGGGGTTCGTCTTCTGGCGTCGCAATTGCGGTTCAGGGACTCTGCCAGGAAGCAGGCGTTATCTTTATGGCAGGTCTTACCCACTCAAACGATACCACTGGCAAGGATAAGCGAGCCAATGGTTTTCGTCACTTCTTTAACACCGAAATGACAGGTTCGGCCCTTGCGCCGGTATTGAAGAATAATTTTGGTACCGATAGATCTGCCTACCACCTTACCGCTGATTATACCTGGGGCTGGTCTCAGGAAGGCTCTATCAAAAAGTATACAGAGCAGTTAGGCTGGAAGACTACTGCAGCCGTACGTACTCCGCTCGGTGCTGGTGACTTTTCACAGTACATCACGCCTGTACTCAATTCAGGAGCTGACGTGTTGGTGCTGAACCACTATGGTAAAGACATGGTTAACTCACTGACCCAGGCGGTCCAGTTCGGTTTGCGTGACAAGCAGGTTAACGGTAAGGACTTTGCCATTGTAGTACCCCTGTACTCACGTTTAATGGCACAGGGTGCGGGCGCAAATGTTAAAGGAATCTTTGGGTCTACTAACTGGCATTGGTCGTTGAAAGACGAGGGTTCTAAAGCGTTTGTTAAATCTTTCGGTCAGGCCTACGGTTTCCCACCTAGCCAGGCTGCACATACAACCTATTGCCAGGCAATTCTTTATGCTGATGCCTGCCAGCGTGCCGGTACGTTCATGCCGAGTGGCGTTGGTGCGGCGCTTGAGGGCTTCAAGTTTGACGGTTTAGGTAATGGACCAACCGAATATCGTGCCGATGATCATCAGTGCTTCAAAGACGTTCTGGTAGTGAAAGGTAAGGAAAATCCGAGCTCGAAATTCGACGTACTTGAAGTAGTTGAAGTGACACCGCGTTCCCAGGTTGAATATCAAGCTTCTATGCTGGGTGGTGATTTGGGCCCGTACAACAACGGCTAATCATCGACTCGAGGCTGGACACAGGGAAGTGTCCGGTTTACTTAGGGGACAATAAATATAAAGTGTATTATGCAGACGTTTAAAGGCTGGCTAATACCTGATCTGACTTGTTTCTAACATAGAGGTTTAATCGATGGATGCATTCGTTCTACAAGTTCTAAACGGCCTGGACAAAGGTGGCGCCTACGCGCTGATAGCGCTTGGTCTGACACTGGTATTTGGCACGCTCGGTGTAGTAAATTTTGCTCATGGTGCTCTGTTTATGTTAGGTGCATTTTGTGCGGTATCGGTACAAGCTATTCTTACCCTGGAGCACGTGGTTTTAGACCCTGATCAGCTGACCGCCTGGGGTACGCCGGTGGAAATACGGACACCTTATATCGAAGACTGGCTTGGCGATTTCGGAACAGTTTTGATTGATTATTCGGTGCCGTTTTCAATTTTATTCGCAATCCCGGTTATGCTTTTCATTGGTGTGGCGATGGAGCGTGGCCTGATTCGCCATTTTTATAAACGCCCGCACGCTGATCAGATTCTTGTCACATTTGGGCTCGCCATTGTCATGCAAGAAATCGTGAAGTCACATTTTGGTGCCAATCCTATACCGCAGCCTGCTCCTGCCATCGTTTCCGGTTCTGCAGATATTGGTTTTCTGCTGGGTTTCGCAGAGGGTGCGATTGTTTATCCCTGGTGGCGAATAGTGTATTTGCTTTTTGCCGCGGGAGTTCTTGGCTCCGTTTTCGCTTTTTTGCAATTTACTACTTTTGGCATGGTGGTACGTGCCGGTATGGCCGACCGTGAAACCGTTGGTTTGCTCGGAATCGATATTGATCGTCGATTTACTATCGTATTCGGCCTCGCTACCGTTGTTGCGGGGCTTGCGGGTGTGATGTACACACCGGTGCTATCACCCGATTATCACATGGGCATGGACTTCCTCGTTCTTAGCTTTGTAGTCGTTGTTGTCGGTGGCATGGGAAGTCTGGGTGGCGCAGTGGCCGCGGGTTTTTTGCTCGGCATATTGCAGTCGTTCGCGTCGATGAGTGTGGTGACCTCGCTTTTACCCGGTATTGATCAGATTATTATTTATTTAATTGCTGTCGTTGTACTGCTGGTCAGGCCACGTGGCCTGTTTGGCCGTAAAGGCGTGATGGAGGACTAAATTATGAAATGGTTAATTATTAGTAAAAATGATCGAATTCTATTAATTGGTTTTGTCCTCGCCGTTTTGTTAGGCCCGATCATCATGACGCCGATTGGCGGTGGCTATCCAGATCTTTTACAGAAATTTGCAATTTTTGGTATTTTTGCAATTGGTTTTAACATTCTTTTTGGCTTAACTGGATACCTTTCGTTTGGTCATGCGGCGTTCCTTGGAATTGGCTCTTATACTGCCGTCTGGACGTTCAAACTATTAACTATGAATATTATTCCGGCAATTATTCTTTCGGCCTTAATGGGTGGTTTATTTGCGCTGGTAATTGGCTTTGTTGCGCTCCGTCGATCAGGAATCTATTTTTCCATACTGACCTTAGCATTTGCCCAGATGTCATATAACCTGGCCTATTCAGTGTTGACTCCAATTACTAATGGCGAAACGGGATTACAGTTAAGGCAACACGATGCACGTGTGATTGACTCACTGTTCGGTATTGAATACGGAGACGCCCTGCCATCTACAGATTTATTTGGTCTATCAATGTCTGGATGGAGTGGATACTATTTTTGCGGCATTGTCCTCATAATTATGTTCTTCATTTCATTACGCATTTTTCGGTCTCCATTCGGGATGATGCTGCGCGCGATAAAATCTAATCAAAACCGACTGTCTTACACAGGGTTGAATACGCGTCCTTATACGCTAACTGCTTTTGTTATATCCGGTATGTACGCGGGCCTGGCTGGTGGTCTAATGGCAGTGACTGACCCGCTCGCTGGCGCAGAAAGGATGCAGTGGACGGCCAGTGGTGAAATTGTGCTTATGACTATTCTCGGTGGCACCGGAACGTTACTCGGTCCGGTCATAGGTGCGGCTGTAATTAAATACTTTGAGAATATTTTCTCATCATTTAATGAGGGTATATTACTGTCTGCATTTTCGTTTTTACCTGAGCCTGTACAACATGCCTGTGCAACTTTTTTTGGTTTGTTTGTAGGGGAAGGATGGCATTTGACTTTAGGTGCATTGTTTATGTTAATCGTAATTTTTCTACCAGGCGGCTTAATGGAAGGTTTCAACCGTTTAAAGAATTTGGTATTTGGTCGAAAATCACCTGGTACACCAACAAAGAGTGAACAGGCCGCGGTGGAGTCCTAACTATGTCTATCCTTTCGGTTAAAAATGTAAATAAGCGTTTCGGTGGTCTAAAAGCGCTTAACGAGGTGAATCTCGAAGTAGAAGAGGGGACAGTACACGCTATTATTGGCCCCAACGGCGCCGGGAAGTCTACCTTATTAAACTGTTTTGTGGGTCGGCTCATTCCTGACACAGGTTCGGTCGAGTTCAACGGTGTTTCGCTGGTAGGAATGCAGCCACACGAGATCAATCAGGTCGGTGTAAGTCGGGTATTTCAGACGCCGGAAATTTTCAGTGATCTTAGTTTGTTGGAAAATGTGATAATTCCAAGCCTTGCCAGGCGCGACGGCGCTTTCCGCGTCAATGCCTGGTCCTCGGTGGAAGACGAAAAAGAAATCGAAATCCAGGCGCTCGAAACACTCGAAGATGTCGGGCTCATTGATAGTGCCTATATAGTTGCCAGTCAGTTATCGCGTGGCGATAAGCGCAGGCTGGAGCTGGCTATGGGTTTGATTCAACATCCCAGGCTGTTGCTGCTAGACGAACCTACCGCAGGTATGGCGCGTCACGATACCAATCGAACTATCGAGTTGCTGCAGAAAATCAAGGAACGCGGCATGACCAAGGTCATTATCGAGCACGATATGCACGTTGTTTTCAGTCTCGCCGATACGATTAGTGTTCTTGCTCAGGGTGAAATTATTGTCACAGGTCCCCCGGAGGAAATACGCGGTAATCCAATAGTTAAAGAAGCCTATCTGGGTGGAGAGGAATTATGATTCAATCAGTCAGTTTACCGGTGGAAAAGCCGGTAAGAAACCAGGGTGGAAGCCCCGCTTTTTTTTCTTGTTGGGATGTTCATTCATACTACGGAGAAAGTTATATTGTCCAGGGCGTATCATTAGATATAAGAGAAGGTGAAATTGTCGCTCTTCTCGGTAGAAATGGTGCAGGTAAGACCTCCACGCTGCGGTCAATTGCACGTGTCGACAGTCCGCAGCTTCGCAGTGGGGAAATTTGGCTCGACCATCAGCCATTACACGAAATGGCTTCACATCAAGCGTCACGGCTGGGTGTGGCGCTGGTCCCCGAAGATCGTCGTATTATTCAGGGTTTAACTGTGCAGGAAAATCTCGAACTGGCGCAAATAGAACCACCGCACGGCTGGACTATCAAGCGCATTTACAAACATTTCCCGCGCCTGTCTGAACGGCGTGATCAGCAGGGAACAACCCTGTCAGGTGGGGAACAGCAGATGCTGGCAGTAGCAAGGGCACTTGCTCGCGATATAAAGCTGTTGCTGCTGGATGAGCCTTATGAAGGTTTGGCGCCGGTAATCGTTCATGAAATTGCTCAAATTGTCAGTGATATCAAAAAGCTGGGGATTACCACAATTATCGTCGAACAGAATGCGGTTGCGGCCCTTAAGCTGGCTGATCGGGCGATCATTCTCGATATGGGCAAGGTTGTTTTTGATGGTACCTCTCAGGAAGTACTTGATAACGCTGAATTACGTCAACAATACCTGGCAATATAGATCGCTAAAAGCTAACCGGGTACTAGTCTACTCGAAAATTAACAAGTTCGGATCGCAGCAAAAATGAATACCGGAAAATATGACCACCTGGTCGATTTTTATGATGATAGTCGCATTATGGAAGTGCATTTCAATGAGTTAACGTTTGCAGACAGTGCAATGGTCGACGCGATTTATGATGCCATAGAAACAGCAATTGCGAATAGTGGTCAGAGTAAATGGTTTTTTCTGATTAACTATAAAAACTGCCGAATCTACGAGACCGCGTGGATCCGGTTTGCGCAGCGCGGTAAGACTATTAATTTAGCGCACTCGATGGGATCTGTACGCTATGCGGTCAGGGAAGATCTGGGGCAGACGATAGAAAACAGTGCCAAAAAACAAAATTTTGACCCGAATTTGTTTAATTCACGAGAAGATGCTTTGGCGGAAATTAAAAGAATGCGTCAGGCCCAGGGTTTAAAATGAAGTATCCGGACTGAAATGGGGCAGCCATCTTGTCGCCGGGCGGAAGGCAATGGTACATTAGCATGTTTGATGTTATCGATAAAAAAATTACAACCTAAACATATAGCCAATTAATTGAGGTATTTATCATGTCCGCAAGTAAAACCTATCCAGTACCTGCTAATTTCGCAGCGCAGGCAAACGTCAATGCCGCACAATATGCTGAAATGTATCAGCAGTCGATTGACGACCCGGAGGGCTTCTGGTCGGAACAGGCTGAAAATTATATCTCCTGGTTTAAGCCCTGGAATTCGGTCAGTGACTGGAGTTTTGGTGAAGACGTTCATATTAAATGGTTCGAAGGCGCCGAGCTTAATGTGTCGTATAACTGCCTCGATCGTCATCTGGAAACCCGCGGTGATCAGGTTGCAATTATCTGGGAAAGTGATGACCCGAATGAAGATCGTAAAATCACTTATGCAGAACTCCACGAAGAAGTCTGCAAATTTGCCAATGTTTTAAAAAGCCGCAACGTCAAGCGAGGCGATTGCGTCTCGATTTATATGCCGATGATTCCTGAAGCGGCGGTTGCTATGTTGGCCTGTACGCGTATCGGAGCAATGCACTCCATCGTATTCGGTGGTTTCTCGCCGGATGCGCTGCGTGATCGTATTCAGGATTCGGATTGCAGGGTTGTTATCACTGCTGATCAGTCGGTACGTGGTGGCAAACGTGTCCCGCTAAAATCAAATGCCGACCTGGCCGTCAGCCAATGCCCAAATGTCAACACTGTCGTCGTCGTACGGCATGGGGGTGATCCGGTTGAGTGGACCGAAGGCCGTGATATCTGGTATGACGAAGCTTTATCTGTCGCATCTGAGGTTTGTGAACCCGAAATCATGTCCGCGGAAGATCCTTTATTCATATTGTACACATCCGGGTCGACCGGAAAACCCAAAGGTGTTTTGCATTCAACGGCTGGTTACCTGTTGCAGGCAGCAATGACTCACAAACTGGTATTCGATTACAAAGACGGCGAAGTATTTTGGTGTACCGCCGATGTCGGCTGGGTCACAGGCCATAGTTATATCGTTTATGGCCCTCTGGCCAATGGTGCCACAACTTTGATGTTTGAAGGCATACCCACCTATCCTGATATCTCCCGCTTCTGGCAAGTTTGCGATAAGCACAACGTATCGATTTTCTACACGGCCCCGACCGCTATCCGCGCGTTAATGAGCGCCGGTGACGAACCGGTGAAGAAGACCCAACGAAGTTCCTTACGCCTGTTGGGTACGGTTGGCGAACCAATTAATCCGGAAGCCTGGCAGTGGTATTATGATGTGGTGGGTGAAGGCCGCTGTCCGATTGTCGATACCTGGTGGCAAACTGAAACCGGCGCGCACATGATGACACCCTTACCCGGTGCAACCGCAACCAGGCCGGGTTCGGCGACATTCCCGTTTTTTGGAGTAAAACCGGTATTGCTGGATGATCAGGGCAATGAAATCGACGGCAACCCAGCCGAAGGCAATCTTGCCATTACGGCACCCTGGCCTTCGATGATGCGTACTGTGTTTGGTGATCACAAACGTTTCTACGAAACCTATTTCGCCATGTTCAAAGGTTACTATTTTACCGGTGACGGTGCTCGACGAGATGAAGATGGCTATTACTGGATCACTGGCCGAGTCGACGATGTCCTCAATGTATCCGGACATCGGCTGGGCACCGCCGAAATTGAATCGGCCCTGGTAAAACACGAGAAAGTGGCAGAATCTGCGGTGGTCGGTTATCCACACGATATCACCGGGCAGGGCATTTATGCTTATGTCACTCTGATGATGGGCGAACAAGGTAGCGATGAACTCGAAAGCGAACTGGTTAATCTGGTACGCAAGGAAATTGGCCCGATCGCTAAAATTAATATAATTCAATGGGCCCCGGGTTTACCGAAAACGCGTTCCGGTAAAATAATGAGACGTATATTACGCAAAATTGCTGCCAATGAAGTCGATTCACTTGGCGACACATCAACTTTGGCAGACCCGGGTGTGGTAGAAGATTTGATTGATAATCGAAAGAATCGATAGCCAGGTACTTTTACTGCAACAATTTGAGCGGATTTAAAGTTAGCTCTTCCTGGGTTTATCAGAATTATTATAAGGTAATGATTTAGAAATGCCTTGCGGGTTCTCGTTTTATTCTCTAAACTGGATGAGAATAAAACGAGAATCATTGGGGGTTTCCGATGTTGACCACTCAGGAACACAATACATTACAGTTTATCCGCAATTACCTTGCGCAATATGGCTATGCACCAAAGTTTAAGGAAATCGGCCTCGCTATCGGTGTGACGTCGCAAGGGACTGTGCATCGCTACGTGCAGTCACTCGAAGACAAGGGTTATATCGAACGAATAAAGGGCAATTCCCGAGGAATGAATCTGATCGAACTGCCACTGGTCAGTGCGCCTACAATTCCTCTGGTGGGTAAGATTGCAGCAGGCCTACCGATTGAGGCGATAGAAGACCAGCAGGAATTAAATCTGGCAGAAATGTTTATGGGCCCGGAATTATTTGCTCTGCGTGTAACCGGTGATTCAATGATGGACGCGGGTATTCTCGATAACGACTATGTCATCATTAAGAAGCAACCGATAGCAAAAGACGGGGATATTGTTGTTGCAATGATTGATAAAGTAGAGGCCACACTTAAGCGTTTTAAAAGAAAAAGTAACAGTGAAGTGGCTTTAATTCCAGAAAATTCGGAAATGGAAACCATGATTTATCCTGCCGAACGCGTCAATATCCACGGTGTACTCGTAGGACAAATGCGTAATTACCGCTAATTGAATATCTAAACCCGCTAGTCAAACCGATAGAGTCTCAGAAATTTTCTGTTCGAAATCGACTTTCAAAAAGCGCTATTTGATATTGTTGGGCCTGTTATCCTGCGGCTATAATGTGCGTGTGTCAGAAGTAGTCGGCCTCGAAATTGGCGTCCCTGGCGATCCGTCTATTGAACTCCGGCACTATCGATCTGACTCAAGTAAATTAATCTAGTTACCTTCCGAATGAGGCATTTCCCCGCGATTGTTGGCGGGTCTATCTGACAACAGCAGCCCCAGGTAGGGTGCATAGGTAAGAACCGCTCCTTGAAGTGGCCCCAGATTACCAAATATTGTTATCAATCGGTCGAAACTGGCTTTATTTTGCGGATCATTTGCCAGCTCATTGAGAACTGACAATAGCGGTTGTATATCCTCGGGATTAAGATACTGTTCGAGCATTTTTATAGTGGTTTGTATTCTTGTGGGATCCACCGCCCTCGAGTTGCTCAGCGCAGTATTGTGGGTATCAAATTCAAGAGGTTCATCGTATACATTGCCTTGCAGAACTCCAGCCGGTGCTTCCGATTTCAATCCAGCGAAACGGTTATAAGCCTGCTTCGCGCGCCGTTGTAGCGCATCGATAAAAGCATTGAATTCACCTGTGTTTGGTTTGTCAATATACAGCGATAATAGTGGATCACATTTGACTCGACTGTAAAATTCCAGAAACCGCTCATTCACTACCGGATCAGGATTGAGAATTGACAACATGACCGTAAGTTTTTCTTGCCTGAACAGCTTTGTTATACGAACTTCAATAAGGTCGTCGATAATTTCAAATTCCCGATTGTCTAACGGGAATATTTTCTGTATGAGTTTCAAAATCGTAGCTAGTGATTTAATGGAACAGCAATTATACCTTTTTCTATCGGCTGAAATAACGCGTAATCGATAGCAAATCCCATTCAATATGGTGTTACATCCATAAAAAGGAGTAATGTGACTTCATGCTTGTTATTGATATAATTCAAGGCTTGGAATTGGCCGCGTGGTCGGCGGCGAACAGTAATAGATATTATTCCGGGCGAGCGATACGACCAAACCCGATTTTTAACAGTTAACTGATCAGTATAGGTGTAATATATGAGTGAGCCGAAGAAAACCAGACCCAAGGTGCCCGAAGGTAAATCGCGTTATTTAACGACTCGCCAAATGGAAGCCAATGAAAAAGGCTTTGTCGGTTATGAAACACAATGGGAGCCATTCCAGAAAGAAGTTAAATACGAGACGCCAAAACGTCCGTAATTTTTATTGAGATTCGTGGGTAGTTATTACTGACGAATTCGGCAGGAATATACTTCTTGAAAACCGCTAGGATTTTGTCCTTGGCGGTTTTTTTGTGTCGCGCTAAACAATCATTGGTACTCTGCTTAGATTGAGGTAAATCGATGGTAAGCGCCATGAGCAGTCAACACCATTCGGGGCCTGAAATAATTGACCCATAGAATCACAATAAATGGTGGGGGTAGGGAATAATTTATTCAAAAGTATTCCCTACTTATAGCTTTGAATTACTGCAAATTTATTCCAAATAAACCACTTCGTATTTGATTTATTTCTAATTATGATGCCCATTCACCATTTTTTTCAGCAAATCGTTTTCACACTGCCTGTCATGGAGCGGTCATTCAGGATATCTCCGAGCGAACAGATTAAACTGCTGCAAA
>CAZYYM010000083.1:0-15976 GCA_964651385.1 uncultured Gammaproteobacteria bacterium
CCGTAAATCGTTGATTACAAAGAAGTTGTAAATGGGGGTGTTAAATATGGGTTAGTATGCCCTGGTTAAGTAATTTGAAGAATAAGCAGACCCTCGTACTCTTCAGAGTAAGGTGCTATCTTTGTTATTTCTAAATCTATCGCTAAGGACATTATGCATCCGGTTAAGAGAAAGTGAAATTGGCTGATGTAACGATTTATTTGACGACAAGATGAAAACACTTCGACTCCTATTCTTCATATTCATTGGTACTATTTCGATAATACTATTCTCCTCTATCTATGTTTTAACGCAGACCATTTCAGACGAACCTCTGGTTGTCGATATCGGAAACACCAACACTCAAACGTTAATCAGTTTAAAAGAAGGCGCCAAAGCAGCGCTCAAAGAGTTGAATTCCCGGAAAAAATCTAAAGTTATCGGCCTTCGGCATGACCAAATTTCCGAGCTTCTTATTTTTCTGAACGAAAGCTTTCCATTTTTTTCAGCCAGGTATAATTACTCTAACTCACAGCTTTTTATCGTTTCGAGCATCAAGCTGCCAAAAAATATCTTTGGGGAATACCTGAATATATCGCTTGAATTTACTGACAATAAAAATTTGACCGTTGGCAGGACAAACATCGGGCAGTTGTCATTTAACAATAGCCTAATGTTTGATATGTCATTCCTTGTTGCTACTGTTCTACTCGACAATGATATTGTCACCGTATTCAGGCAGCTATTGGAAAGCACAACGTATTCGGCCGAAAAAATCACCTTAACTATTCCGGCCCATGTCGATGTCAACCTGTTAGCGAAACGCATTGAGAACCACCTGAAAAATTACCGTGAAATTTCCCTGGGCAATAATCAATCTGCTAGCGTTCAACATTATTATGCTTACCTGGTAAATCTATCGGCATACACCAACGGAATTAACGAGGTACCACTGACAGAATATTTGGCGCCCCTTTTTGACGAAAGTAAAAGATTATCGGTTCATAGCGATCCAGCCGCAGAGAACAGCAATGCACTGCTCGCCCTGGCACTATTTGCCGGAGACTATAACCTTAGGGTCTTTCTTGGAAAATACCTGGATATAGAGTTGAAAAATCGCGATAGTCAGTCGAATATCACGCTCGCTAATCGTCAGGACACGCTTTTGCATTTTCTTTATTCCGCCATCATTCAGGTGCTAGGGAATCAATTCTTAAGTGGCAAAATCGGTGAACTGAAGGAAATAATAGACATGGACAGTGGTGGCAGTGGTTTCAGTTTTATTGACCTGGCCGCCGATAGGGCGGGTATCGCATTTGCCGTGTTAGCAACAGATAAACCGGGAGGGGCATCACGTTTGCAATTATATATGTCTAAGAACGACCGGGAAGGCGCCTATTTACCTGATTTCATTCAACTTCAGGAGAACTTGAATCTGTCGGTTTTTGAATTTAAATTTGAAAACATAAACTCAGCTGAATACTTACAGGTTGTAAACGAAATTGACCGGAGAATTAGCCTGTTAGCTTTGTATAATTCCTCACCTTAACTCTAACCATCCATTAAAAAGTTGCCTGCCACCTCAGACTAAGCAGCTCCTGTTTATACTCATTTACAATGACGTCAGACTTCTGCTTTGTTTTTCTAAGTTCCAAGGCAAGGCTGGAATTTTGAGATATTTGCCGACTATAAGTCATGCTGGCATCGTCGATGATGTTTTTCTGACTCGTTTGACTTTTCTGGCTAGAAATGGCCACCTGAAAGGAACTCAAGGCCGAAAGTGTACGTTTTACCTGGATACTCAACCCGTCGGTTTTTTCTTCGTCGATACCATTTACTTTCAGGCTTCGAGACTGCTCAAAATAAGACAGGGTTATATCCGTTCTCTGGCCAGTTGCCGTTATCGCTACCGAGCCATTCTTGACCAATAATGGCGTTATTGATAATGCCTGACTGCTGGGTGCAAAAGCCGTTTGATCTGCTGTCTGCTCAATGAGTAAGGCTCTCGTGGTTGTTACCGTTTCGTCATAATTCAGCGCGTAAGTTATCCGGCTGGTTTTTAGAAACGTATCCAGCGTATAGGTCGTGTCATCTCCCCTTTTACCGGCACCCAATCTAACAGAACTATTCTTGTCAGGTGTCCAGTGAATCCCGATATTAGTATTGGTATCGTTGAGAAATGGGTCACCACTGTCGGTATTGGTCTTATCGAGTGCGAGAAACATACGGTACTTTTGGCTAAATCGATAATTTATCTCGGCATTGAAGGTGTCGATTTGCTCGTCGCTACCAGAGGTACTGGCGATTCTACTATTAACTGCTGCCTTCCAGTTTAGTTTTTTTAGTGAATTGCGACTACTCAAACCCAGGGACACACCAATACTGTCTGAGCCTTCTCCATTTTCAAAATCAGCGTAATCAGCATTGATGGCTGACTGGTAGTTGACTGCATCGCCCCACTTACCCTGTAAATCTGTGCCGATGCCTGCGGTTCGAAGCTCTCGCGTATTATTCGATTGAATAACTGGATTAACAGTCTGGACGCCATCTGAACTCACATTCGTTTGCTTTATAGTACCTGTTAGATACGAGGTCCAACGATCGGGAATATGGCTGATTCCTGATCTTAACGTCAGCGATTGATCTATTTTGTCATTCTGTGAGAGGCCACTGGAATATATACCGATTAAGGAATAATCAAGCAAAAAGTCACTTTTCGAACCCGTCACCTGGTAGAGAATACCGGGTGAAATTCTGGTGATTTGGCCTGATTCGTCTAACGATGCAGTTTCGTTCGATAGAAAAGACTCTTCGAGTTCCAGTGTTGGCGTTAATCTGGATTGTGATAATGCCGAACAGGAACCCATTAACAACAATACGGACAACCCGGTGGACAGGCTGCGAGAGAATATCGGACTCTGCATGCTATGGTTGGCTAACCTTCGGAAAATCATCCAGGCGGATTTTCATATTTGTAATATCCATAATTGCCCACCTGAGTTTTTTCTCGTGCCTGATTCAATAACAGTAAAACAATTTTATTAGAGAGCATGCTCAGACTTTTCTTGATATCCTGTCTCAGTGTTTTCTCTGCTTCGATAACCAGGACTACCTGCCCCATATGAGTCGCCAGCACACTGGCTTCTGTCGGTAACAAAAGTGGCGGAGAATCAAAAATAATTATCCGGTCTTTATAATACGACGAGATTTCTCTGACAAACTTTTCCATTGCTTCGCTTGCGAGCAACTCGGTTGCATGCGACGTTCTGTTCCCTGCTGTCATCAAAGTGAGGGAGGGAATATTAGTGCTGTGCAGGACCCGGCTCATGTCCTTAACTTTTCCCTTTAAGAGGTCTGTTAACCCATATTCCGAATGATAGTTAAAAATCTCGTGATGTGATGCTTTATTCACATCAGCATCGATTAAAAGAACATGTTTATCCCTTTCCATGGCGATGCTGATCGCCAGGTTTATCGCAGAAAATGACTTACCCTCGCCATCTAATGAACTGGTAAGCATAATGACGTTGGAATTATCGACAACAGTTGCGCCTTTACCCATAATGTTATTCAGTAAAGGCCGCTTGACCATACGAAAGGTATTGCCTAGCAATGTATTTATAGTATCCGGGGTTATATAACCTTTCCTGGCCAACATACCGAGGTCTAACTCGACCGGGTGGGAAAAAGATTTCAGCGGGTTGATAGATAGAATGCCTGATTCAGGGTATACCGTATTTTCATCGTAGAGATTCGAAAAATCGAAGTCGATTTCAGGTTCTTTATATTTAGATTGCCGCTTAACCACACCATGTGCTTCGGATAGTTCCTCATCAAGCGGGATATCAATATGAACCGATTCTTTACTATTCCCAAAACTGGTAATAAGCGCTCGCTCAGCTACATCAATTTTCGGTACAGGGAGGGCATCGGCAGATTTTTTTTGGCCATCAACCTGTACTTCGGGCTTATCCTTCATTTTTTTGAAAGCTTTGGCGAAAAGACTCACAATGCCATCACCTTAAGTTGTAATGCACTTAATATCAGGACACCCTTGCTATGAACAAAAATTAACACCGCACCAGTGGCGACAAGTAACACGTTAGCCAAAGAAAACATTAACAGATTCCGGCGACGTTTTGACAGTACTTCGGCTGTATCGAACTTGTTTACAGTGCCTAATACGGGATACCCAAGTACCGTGCCTAATTCATTCTGATTATAAAATACCGGTCGTAATAATGATATCAATAGGCCAACACCGTAGCCGATACCGAGGGCCAGGATTAAAACAGCGCTATCAAACAATGCTCGATTCGGAAATTTTGGTGTCAGCGATGCAAACGGTGGTTCGATCACTCTAAATTTGACCTGTTCGGTGCCGGATTCCACATCTTCGGATATTTTTGCCTGCTCCCGGCGCTTTACCAATTCGTTATAATTTTTCTTGTGCACCTCGTAGTCCCTGTTGAGGCGTTGAAGTTCGGCTTCGATCTGGGGAACGACATCCACCAGATTTTTCAAACTTTCCTGCTTGCGTTCTAATGACGCAACGCGGGTTTTGTATGTGGAAATGTCACCTTCAATTTGCGTTATCAATATCAACAATTCCTGATATACCGGATTGCCCGTATCGGTAACTCCATCCGATTTGCTCTTCCGCGTCTTTTCAATCTCTTTATCTCGACGCTTCTTGAGCGATTCCAGAACAAGTTCCGCATTGATCACATCCGGATGCTGTTCTGTGTAGAGTAATAACAAATCCTGTAGTTTAGTTTCCTGGTCATTGATTCGATCATCAAGACTACTGGTAGTACTGGTACTGGTATTTTCAATAGCCTTAGTTGTCTTTAGACTTTCCAGTTGCAACTTTATTTTATCACGACGGTTAGTTGACTCATCTAAAGACAATTTTGCCTGTTCCAACCTGTTGCTATTGTCCTGCAATTGCGAATAGTAATTCGCCCCGTTGTTAGGCATGACACCGACATTCTTTCGCTTGAATTCCTCTCGACGTTGTTCCGCATCCCGCAACAGCTGATCGTATTTTGCAATTTGCTTGTCGAGAAATTCAATCGCCGAATCGGATTGAGTGACGGAGGTGCCCAACGTATCTTCGACAAAAATGTCAAGCAATGTCTGAACCATTCTCGTTGCTCTTTGACGGCTCTCATCGGAGTAGGTAATTGTATAGGTACCTGTCCTTTCCTTAGCTGTTATTTCGACGCGACTGCGAATTTTCTGTATCAATTTCTCCATTTCTTTTGGCGTCTGGACATCTATATCCATATCCATCAGTCGCGCTGCTCGTTCCAGATTGGGGCGACTCAAGAGTTTCCCGATCATTAATCGGACGATGGCCTGGAAATCAGACTGGATTGCAAGACCTCGCAGCAGTGGCTTAAGCACTGAAGACGAATCGATATAGACTTTCGTTTCTGCCGTATAGCGATCCTTAATTTGATCCACGGCTACAATTCCACCAATTAGAAGAGGCCAGGCCACTATGATCGCTATCCAGCGATTCTTCCAAATACCCCGTATGTAATGTAATACCAGTGCTTTAATTTCATCGAGTTCTTCCATCGGAATGAGGCATCAATCCCATTTAAAACCAGGACTCTGGAATAATGATAGTATCGCCCGGGAGCACGACTCGATTCCTGCTAATGTCGCCCCCCCTGATCAGTGAATCAAGTTCCACCGTATACTGCCTGGCAACCCCCTTTTCTTTTCTAATTAACTGCGCATTGTCGCCATCAGCAAACTCGGATAATCCCTGCACTTCAATCATGACATCCAGTAGCGTCATGCCAGTCCGATAAGGAATTGTCTTGGGATTAGTAGCGTTTCCGATAACACGAATCTGTTGATCAACGGTACTGTTGAACCCTGACACCATGACAGACACACGGGGCGTGCGAATAAAAGTGGCCAACCGGTTTTCGATGCTCCTGGATATATCGACAGCCTTAAGGCCGGCAACATCAAGATCATCTATCAATGGCGATGATATGCGCCCATCAGGTCGAACCACGACATTTGAACTCAAGTCGGGATTTCTCCAGACGAATATCTGCAACTGATCTCCCGGACCAATGAGATATTCGGATGTATGTTGCACCCCGGATTCCGGCAACAGCGTAGATTGCGTTGAAGCACAACCCAGCATCGTTAAAAGTAATAATGCAGCGGCTAATCGAATTAAAGTTTTATATGTCAACATTGATGTGAACTGGAATTATTGATTGAGAAATAGATAGACAAAATTAATGCATCTTCTCTATCTATACTGATCTATCTATACTGACGATCTGTCTAATATTTATTGACAGCAGGCATCGTAGCAATTGCTATAGCGTTTTCCAAGGAGTATTAACTTTTTCTATTGTACATGCTATCTAAAGTCTCATAATTAGGGTGATCTATCACTTAAAAACGGGCCTGATTTACTCGGTAAACAATTATTTCCAAGCTCAATAAGCATAGTACAGTATGGTTAAATCTCAATACCTAACCGCTCAATCAGCGAATAAAGTGTGGGTCTGGAAACATCGAGTAGTTTCGACGCTTTGGATATATTTCCGTCAACCTCTTGTAACACACGAATAATGGCGCGTTTTTCGGCGCTGTTCCTCGCCATTGCCAGAGTCAGTACAGCCTCCGTATTTTCCTGATCAATATCTGTCTCCGACAAATCGCTCTCGATCAGTAAATCCTCTACTTGAATATAGGCACTATTCGACATAATCACAGCTCTTCGAATAATTTTTTCGAGTTCACGAATGTTTCCTCGACATTCGTACCGTAGCAAAGCATTTTCGGCCGATCGATTAAATCCTTTTATCAGTTTGTCCTGCTGTTTGACATAGCGATCCAGAAATACCTGAGACAGAAGAAGAATATCATCATCCCGATCTCTCAATGGTGGCAATTCAATGTTAATGTCACTAATCCGGAAATACAGATCCTCCCGAAATAACTTCTGCTCAATCATATCCTTCAGCGGCCTGTGGGTCGCACAAATTACCCGGGTTTCGATTGGAATTTCCTTTACCCCACCTACCCTTTCGATCACTCTTTCCTGGAGAAATCGCAGCATTTTTGCCTGCAAATCCATTGGCATATCGCCTATTTCATCAAGAAATAAAGTACCGCCGTTTGCGACTTCCACCTTACCCATTTTCTGTCTGGTGGCACCTGTAAAAGATCCTTTTTCATGACCAAAAAGCTCGCTTTCAAGCAGATTTTCAGGTATGGCGGCACAATTTATCGCAACAAAATTACCTTCTGAGTAACGACTAAGATCATGTAAGGCGCGTGCGATCACTTCCTTACCGGTGCCACTTTCTCCGAGTACCAATACACTAAGATCACTGGGCGCTACTTTTTCAACTGTGTTACAAATGCCAAGCATTTTAGGGCTGGATGTAATAATGCCACTTAAAGGTGCAGCATGTTGTTCCGCCAATAACGCCTGATTTTCCTGCTCTATCTTATAGAGCCGATAAGCCCGATCTACCACGAGAGACAATATCTTTGCGTCAACGGGCTTATTAAAAAAATCGTAGGCACCCATACTGACCGCCTTTAGAGCATTCTCCCTGTCTTCCTGTCCTGTTACCACGATGACTTTTATCGATGAATTAGCGCTAATGATCCTTTCCAGTATCAGGAAACCGACACTCACTCCGCCGGCATCCGGTGGTAATCCCAGATCAAGGGTCACAACTTGAGGGTTCTGTTCATCAATCAGTTTAAGTGCTGAATCTTCATCATCCGCCTGCAATACTTCAAAGTCGCTGAAACACCATCGCAATTGAGATTGCAACCCTGGATCGTCTTCAACAATTAATAATTTTTTAGTCATAATTCAACCGGCAACTGTATTGTAAAACGAGTTCCTGCATTTTCCTTGCTGGTCACCATGAGATCACCAGTGAGAGAACGGAAAAATTCTCGGCTCTGAAACACGCCCATTCCCATGCCGGATACCCCCTTGGTGCTATCAAAAGGCCGAAATAACCGCTCCGCTATAAACTCCTGACTCATCCCTTTACCATCATCTGAAACATTTATAATAAGCTGATTATCGACAATAGAAACCAGTTCTATTTCAACCATGCCATTTTTGTCGGTGGACTCTACGGCATTTTGAACAATGTTTTTTATGGCAGAATATAATTGCTCCTGATTCGCCACAACAGCAGGGGACAGATTATTTCGATTAATAACGGTTGGACAAACAGAATGGTGCCTGCAACTATCAACAATCGTATCGATTACCTGCAGAATTGGTTTTGAAGTGGTTACACCTAATTGGCCGGGATTTTTTAGTAATTGCATTAAACGATGCATCTTGTGCGTGGTATGTTCAACGGTATTAATCATATCGTCAACAAATTCTGGATTACCTTTGTGTTCACTTGCATTTTCAACTAGCAATGATAACTGGCTTAATACCGTTTTTAAATCGTGCATCAAAAAAGCCGTCATCTGATTCATATCCGTAAACTTTTGCGCCTGCTGCAACGCATTATCCGTTTCTTTTAAAAATAAGGACAATGAAACGTGATGTGCGATAGTATTCAATAAATCGATGTCCTCGATATCCAGACTAACACCGCTTGATTCCAGCGTGGGTTTACTTAAATGAACAAATCCAAATAATTCTTCGTTAATCCATAATGGAATAATCAACCAGCTGTATTCGGTACGAATAAACCAGTGACTGTCCGCCTCAGGACTTTCTAACACCTGCCTAAACTCTTGCTTTGAAAACAGTTTTTTCTTCTCATGAATGAATGCGACCAAACTGGAATCATCTGCTTCAGGCAAAAGACTGTCAAACCCCTTGCGCCAGTGGGTTTTATTTAGGAATTGACGATTATCTTTTATCCACAGCGTCGCTCCCTGACTGTCTACAATTTGGGCGATTGCCTGCAATGCGCGTTTATAGAGAGAAATTTCCGGATCATGTGTTAATAAAGTCCGGGAAAACCGGTTCCACTCTTCCCGATAATCATATTTATTGCGAAAGCTGTAATTTAAGTAGCGTTTAACACGTATTCTAATTTTAGGCGATAAAAACAGAACAGCGAGTAGCAGGATTGCTGCGAAAAGAAAAGAGGCTTGTAAGACTTTTCCCCACTCGCCGCTGAATTCCTTGACGTAGAATCCAGCCAAGGACATCACTATCATATAGATACCGGCAGCAAACAGAGTCGTCGAATGAAAAACAAACTGTCGGGAGACATGGATATGCGGCGCCAGTTCCGGGTTACGCGCGGCGGCAATGACTAAGGTCGGTACGATTAATACGTTGACAATGCCTCTGGCGCTCCAAAATTCATAGTCTATCGTTTGAGCCAAAAGTGCATTAGAAAATACAAACAGGTCGTATGCAAAAATCGAAGCTGCGCTAATACAAAGAAAATTAATACTCCAGCGATATCCTGAAGCCGTATTCCTGAAAAGTTGCTCGACAAGAATTAAACCCAGAATTGAAAAAAACAGCATCCAGCCCATTTGAATCATGACAGGATTCTGCAATTGAAAAACAGCATTCAGGTAATCATTCAAGCCGAGGCTAGCCGTTGCAATAACAAAAAGAATGGCTATGTTAAGTGGCGAAAAAAGGTTACCGGTTCTAAACTTGAATGGCTCATTCGTATACAGCCCAGAGGCACTTTGAAGCACATAAAACCAGGTAAAGTACCTGAGTAACTCAGATACAATAATCATTCTAAAAGCAATAGATGCACCGATCTGGCTCATGGTCAACAGGCCACTCCAGACAAACGTCGCGGATACCAGCAAAAGGAAAGGTTTAGCTTTAAGTTTCCCTTCAAAGCCGACAAAATAAATCACCAGTATCAGTAGAAATAGTAGCCCGCTTACCAGAAAGCTGATAAAGCCTAGAGAAAGATTTATTTCCAAATGATCAACCCGATAGAGACAGCACTAAAGCTTCCTGCTGTTAAGAAAAAAATTAACCAATACATAGCGAATGAGCTGCTAGAATTTACTCTATATATAGTCTACTTCGGGACAATTATGAAAAAAGTATTAATCACCGGTGGCGCGGGTTTTATCGGCTCACATACTGCCGATTTATTATTAAACAGGAATATTCCAGTTCGTGTACTCGATAATCTGTCGTCGGGGCACCGACACAATCTACCAGAATTTCACCCCTTTCTTGAATTTATCGAAGGCGATATCACCGATGTAAACACAGTCAATCAATCAATGAAAGGGGTTTCACATTGCCTGAATCTGGCCGCACAGGTATCAGTAGTTGCATCACTTGAGGACCCTCAATTTTCTGCCATGCAGAATATTATCGGATTCGTCAATGTGCTGGTTGCAGCACAGCAAAATAATATTGAAAAACTGGTATACGCATCTTCAGCAGCAATTTACGGTGAACCCAGTGAGATTCCTTTAAACGAGACAGCCGTTAAAGCACAACTGTCTCCCTATGGACTGGAAAAGCAGGTTAACGAAGAATACGCGGATATGTATGACCGGATTTATGGTACGGCGTCGTTAGGGCAACGATTTTTCAATGTCTACGGTCCCAGACAGGATCCGAAATCGCCCTATGCCGGTGTTATCGCATTGTTTGTGGACAGAATAGCACAAGGTGCCAATCTAACCATTTTTGGCGATGGCCTGCAAACGCGTGATTTTATATATGTCGGAGATGTTGCCAAAGCCAACGTGGCAGCTCTCGATAGCAGCCTAACCGGTGTTTGCAATATAGCCACTGGAAAGCAATCAACCCTGTTAGACCTCATTGAGGTACTGTCGAATATTACAGGAAAAACCTGTGAAGTGACTCATGCGCTTCCGAGGGAAGGCGACATACAACACTCACTCGCTAATCCCGGCAGAATGAACCGTGAGCTGGGGTTCATTGCAGAAACCAGCATTCGCCAGGGTTTGACTAAATTAATTGATTCTGCCGGCTAAGCGGAATTTACTCGTAAGGCGCTAACACCGGTGACCCAATTTCACCTTCCTTCATGTTAGCCAATTGTTCATCACGTAGAAAATTGTATTTACGCTGACTCAATTGTCGAGCCTTGTTCGGATCCTTGATGATGGTCGAGCGAATAAAAACCAGTAGATTTTGTTTTACCCTGGTAGTTTTGCTGGTTCGAAATAATGCACCGAGAATCGGAATATCACCCAAGCCGGGTACCTTTTGTTCCGAGTTCACTACATTTTCGTCGATCAAACCACCGAGTACCAGCAGCTCGCCATCTTCCAGTTGAACCGTGGTTTTGATCGAGCGTTTATTGGTCACAATATCTACCGCGCCTGTAGCACTCCCACTAATATTGGACACTTCCTGCTCAATCGCCATGGTTATGGTGTCACCTTCGTTTATCTGCGGTTTCACCTTAAGACTGACACCTACATCCTGACGCTCGATAGTCCGAAATGGATTGGTAACATCAACGCTCGACCCTGTCGTCGAAGTTTCACCGGTAACAAACGGAACGTTCTGTCCAACCACGATTTCAGCTTCCTGGTTGTCCAGCGTAACGATAGACGGTGTCGACAGTAAATTGGTTTCAGAATCACCCGACAGTGCCCGAATCAACGTAACAAAGCTTAATCCCGAGTCAGATATTTGCCCCAGGCCAAGCGCTAATCCATCTGGAATTACGCCATTCGCCACACCGGCAATTGTCGAGCCGGACGATGAGAATTGAGTTGACAGGACAGGATTATCACCGCCACCGCCATCTATCAACCACTGTACACCCAGTTCTTTTGAAGTATCCAGGGAAACCTCGGCAATTATGGCTTCAATATGCACCTGAGCACGTCGGATATCAAGTTGCTGTATGACCGCTCTCAGGGATGGATATACCGAGGCCGGGGCAGATATTACCAATGCATTAGAAGTCTCATCCGCCTGTATAAAGACTGACGCTGGTCCGGCATTGGTTTTACCACTACCTGAATTCTTAGCCTCGGCTTTAATCACCTCTTTGCCGACATTACTCAGGATATCGGCAATATTCTTGGCTTCGGCGTAGCGCAAATAAACCACGTGCGTATTGCCCGATGATTCGACTGGCGAATCAATATCCGCAATAATGGCACGATATTTGAGCCGATTAGCTTTTTCACCACTGAGCAGGATACTATTAGTACGTTCGTCAGCGCTAAACTTAACAATACCTGCCGCGGCTTTTTGATCCGGCCTGGCCAGATTCAAGCTTGAAAGCAAACGCACAACCTCTGCCGCAAACGCGTGTTTTAATTTAATAATTTCTATATCTGAATCACTTTCCTGATCCATTTCGGCGATGATGCGTTCAATTCTCCGAATATTGGACGCGCGGTCAGAAACAATTAGCACATTAGTGGCTGAATAAGCAGCCAGATGCCCCTGTTGGGCGACTAATGGTCGTAATATCGGTACCAACTGGGCAGAATTAATAAAATTAATCTTGAGAACTCGAGTGATAAGCTGATCTTCCGGCGTCGATCTCCGATTGGTAAAAGGTGCAGCAGATTGCTTCGCTGTCGCATCCGGTATGATTTTAATGGCATTTTTGGTTGGGACTGTGGCGAATCCGTGGACCTGTAAGACCGATAAAAAGACGCTATAGACCTCCGATTTATTCAACGGTTTGGATGAAACTACTGTGACCTTGCCTTTGACACGGGGATCGATGATGAAATTTTTCCCGGTGATTTGAGAGACGCTATTGATGACCGCCACCAGATCGGCATCACTAAAATTCAACGTGACCTCTTCCGCAATGGCTGGGCGACAAAACAATAATACAAATCCTAGTACTAGTAATAAGCGATATAACTTCAACATTTGTTCCATGGTTATGTTAGTCCAATTAAAAGCTGGCGATTTTGAAGAGTCCGATGACTTATTCACAAATTGAAGTCCATCGTTTGCTCGCTACCGTTTCTCATCACAGTAACCGATACAGATTTCGCTGTGGTCAGTGATTTTAAAGCATCTAGCGCTTGAAAAGGCTTATCAAGGGAAATGCCATTAATTTTGGTAAAAACGTCGTTTTCATTAAAGTTGAGCCTTTTCAACAGACTTTCACCTCTGAGTGCCTTTAAACGGAAACCGATGTTCCTGCCATTTTCCTGGATAGGAATGGCCTGAAAACGTTTCGCCAGGGCCAGCGGATTACTCACATAACGCCTTTTATAACTTCTCAGCAAATTACTGGCCGCTATCGGGTTGGACTGGACACGCGATGCAACGCCACTAGCGGAATTCGTGACAACCGGTTTCTGCAGATTCAATCGTTCAATCTTGCCATAGCGATTGATCAATATATGATCACGAAAAATCGAAGACAGGATTATATTTGCCGCCAGTTCATCGTCTATAAAATATTGCTGACTATCATTGGGTTTCACTTCGACAATGGCTGACGATAAGGTCGTTTCCTCAGAAAAATAGATTCCCCGTAATTTATAGTTCAATTTGGTCTCAGGCGCCTGTTCGACGACCACTTCCTCTACCTGCTCTACAATGACCTGACCAAACAAATGCGCATGCGCGATCGCCTCTGCCTGTTTCTGGCGACTTTGCTGACTGGAATTTGGCCGATTGGATTGATCTACCGATTTAACAATTGCGGCAATAGCCAGGTCAGGTTGCGGATAATATTGCCAGAACAGCACAGAAACCTGATGCGCGAGTAGCACCAGCACAGCTAGTAACACAACTAACCGCACGCGTGCATTCATTAAAAATTTTATTAAACTGGCCTGTAACAAAGTATTATCCTGTCTTGGAACGAGTTTACCGTCTAAATGTGTAATGATTGTGGAAGTACATCACAAATCAACGTTTACTATAGATAAAATCAGGTTTATTAGTCAAGGCATTGATTTTTAAGGGATTTAAATTTCGTTCCCGGATGTGGGCACCCTTTTCTCCAGAAATGAGCTTGTATTTTTAATCAGGGGATCAGATTGTGCTTGAATAAGTGTTATATCTCAACTGCTAAAACAGCCCATGCCTGTCGGTAAGCCGGATCGATGGATACCATACTTTTTTATTCGCTCGCGTAATGTGCTGGGTGCCATACCAAGCCGTATGGCAGCGCCATTTTGTCCCTCAATTTTCCAGGCAGTTTCTTCCAGAGCGTGCCGGATCATTTCATGCTCAACTTCCTTTATGGTTCTCAAGTGACCAGGTATTTCAGGCTTCATACCAAAATCAAAATTGTCATCGAGCTGAAGTGAATCGCCCAGCGTCAGGATAATGGCACGTTCAATCACATTTTCGAGTTCGCGCACATTGCCCGGCCATTTATACGCCTGCAACCGTTCCTTTACTTCCGGTCGAATTTCGCGAATCTGCTTTCCTATTTTTACGCTATATTTTTGCAAAAAATGGTAGGCGAGCACGATAATATCGTCCTTACGTTCGCGTAGTGGCGGACTTTGAATGGGAAATACATTCAGCCGGTAAAATAAATCTTCACGAAATTCACCATTACCAATGCTCGTCGCTAAATTCCGATTGGTTGCCGCGATGACTCTAACATCTACTCGAATTGTCTGGTTACTGCCAACTCTTTCAATCTCGCCTTCCTGTAACACACGCAACAGCTTTGACTGCAATTCCAAAGGCAAATCACCTATTTCATCAAGAAAAATTGTACCACCATCAGCGATTTCGAAGCGCCCCGTTTTCCTTGAGATAGCACCCGTGAATGCACCCTTTTCGTGACCGAATAATTCGCTTTCGATCAGACCGACTGGTAGTGCAGCACAATTAACCTTGACCAGCGGGCGGTCATGGCGCCGACTGCCGGCATGAACAGAACGGGCGATCAGTTCCTTGCCGGTTCCTGTTTCGCCCAGGATCAAAACCGTGGCACTGGTTTCCGCCACCTGATTGATCTTTTGTAACAAACTAATTTGTACATCACTATGGCCAATAATTTCGTCAGACCCGTGTACCGCTTTGATTTCATCCTGTAGATAGGTGTTTTCTTGTTGTAAGCGATTTTTTAGCTGCCTGACCTCGGCCAAAGCTGACTGTAAAGCCAGTTCAGCCTTTTTTTTGTCCGTGGTATCTAACGCGTATATATTCAGGTAGTCGCTGTCGACAACCGGCGCAAACGCTACAGAATAAACGCGGTTAGCACAATTGATATCGGTACGGTATTGTTTACCTGTCCTGGCGGCCTTTCGAAACACAACGTGACCCGGTTCCAAATCATTCGAGTAGAGATTTCCGGCCCAATGTCTAAGACATGGTTCGCAGGCACGATTGGAATAAAGTAATTCACCATTAAAAGAAACTTGCATGACCGGATTGGGGTTTTCATCCGGGAATTTGGCCGGATTATCCTGCCGGCCGATTATACCCCTAGAATCCGGTGGCGATATCATGCAAACCATGTAATTTTCCTGTTTGACAGATAACAAAGACAGACTCAGGTCTAATAGTAAATGCCCACTGTTATATTCCGTATCAGGCTCCATATCCACCGTTGTGTTAACTATATGGCCTTGCAGGATTCGATCCCAGGCACGTTGCCATATGGCGGGTTCGGGAAATATATAATTGTGCAGATTTTCAGGAGCCACGCCATTCAACAGTATCTTAGCCTTATCTGTGAGACCTATAACCTGACGACTGTTATCAATTAAAATAACTGCGATGGGGATCGAACCCACGAGTTGCTCTAACTGCCCGGATTCGGGCCCACCTATTGTTTGATTCAATGAATCAACTGCCTGCATCCAAATGCCCCCAGGACAAAAATCAATAAACCTTCAAAATATTATTAAATTGGACGTCGCGACAATGTAACAGTTCCTTATAATTTTGAATTTAGTAGCCGAAAATCTCGCATCAATACAAATACCACGGCATTCGTGGATATCCACGAATGCCGTGGTTAGATTTCAGTCACAAGCCGGGAATAGATTTGCAAAATAATATAATAGGCCTTTGTTTTTAAACAATTTATTA
>CAZYYM010000084.1:0-15926 GCA_964651385.1 uncultured Gammaproteobacteria bacterium
ATCCTCCGGGGGTTCGAATCCCTCGCTCTCCGCCAGACATAAAATAGCCTCCGAAAGGGGGCTTTTTTAATGGTTGAGACCATAGCTCAATGAAGATATCGTGCAACATAACTTCGCAGAATCAATTACTTGGAAGATTTATATAAAGTAATTGCTGTTTACACATCGCTGCAATTTCTGGATAATGACCGATGCCCCATCAACCGGTTGTCATATGAACGAAAAAGCAAATGGATTTCAATGGCATTCGCGGACTGCATTTGTTGTTGTCGGCGCTGGAGCAACGCTGAGCCTGAATGATTTCCTGACTTTTCCGATATTGGCCGGCCAAAATGGTGGTGGCGCCTTTGTGATTCTGTACATCCTGTTTTTATGCTTGCTTGGTTTACCATTGATGATGAGCGAGTTGCTACTCGGCCGGATTTCTCGCAGCGATCCGACGCACTGTTTCGAAATCCTCGCAAATCAATACAAGGCGTCGGTTTACTGGAAGCTAATTGGATTTCTTTCTGTCGTCGCAGCTGTACTTATCGTTGCTACTTTTAGTGTTATTGCGGGTTGGGCTCTGGCTTATTTTTTTAAGTCGGCAATGGGTGTATACGACGGAATTGGAGCCGAAAATGCAGCCTCCTTATTCGATGAATTTATCATGGACAGCGAACGAATGGCTCTCTGGCACACTCTGTTTGTGGTGACACTGGTATCGATTGTTTCGCAACCAGTGAAATTTGGCATTCAAAAAATGTCAATTTGTCTGGTACCTGCAATGCTGGTTTTATTGGTTTTTGCATTAGTGATCGCCGTTTATTCTTCTGGTTTTGCACGTAGCGTTGAATATTTGCTCTATGTAGACTTCAGCACGATTAATTCAGAAACTCCTTTGTTGGCCTTGCAGCGGGCCTTTTACACCCTGACTCTGGGTTTAGGAGTGATGATGGCATTCGGCCGCTATTTGCCACCAGGTATATCGCTGGGATATTCAGCTGGGTTGGTTATTGTTGTCGATTTACTGTTTAGCATATTTGTTGGATTAGTGATTAATGCTCTGATATTTTCGTCGGACATAGTCACTGGCTTTGACAGTCAATTTGCATTTCGATTACTGCCGGTGGTATTTGGACAACTCCAGCTGGGACAGTTATTTAGCGCCATATTTTTCCTTTTGCTGGTAATAGCAGCCTTAACAACATCGGTTGCATTAATGGAAAGCCCGGTTGGTTATTTGCAGCGCCAGTTCAATTACAGCCGTCTGAAATCATCCATTATTATAGTGTTACTGATCTGGTTATTTGGCATGGGCACGATATTCTCCTACAGCATATGGCATGATGATGGTTTTACCATCACTCTGTTTTTCGGAGACAAAGTTGTTCGCCTGGTTAACAATGCAGGTTTCCATGACGTGCTGATTTTTTTCTCGAGTTATTTGATTCAACCAATAGTGGCACTGTTTCTGTGCCTGTTCGTGGCCTGGATAATCCCCAGAGAAATCAGCTTCAAGGAACTGGCCCTACCCGGGCGACATTGGTATGAAATCTGGAACTATTTGGTGCGTTATATCACGCCTGTTTTATTGTTGGCAGTGTTCTTGAAGTCGATTGGGGTTTTATAAACTAGTGCCGACGCTCCACCGAAGCGCATTGTTGCCATTTACGGCGCAAACCATGTATAACATCGTTAATAATGTAACTGAGTATCCGGGCTTTCTCCCCTGGTGTGGCGGTGCAAAAATTATTTCGCAAGGCAGCGATACGATAGATGCTTCCATATTAATGAAAAAAGGGCTGCTTAATCACTGGTTTTCAACACGTAACAAATTAACCGAAAACGAAAAAATCGAAATGACTTTGCTTGATGGTCCATTTAAAGTTTTGCTGGGAACCTGGACATTTCGAAAACTCGATGATAGCTCCTCGAAAATTGAACTTGACTTAACTTTTGAATTTTCCGCTAGCCTGGCAACATCTGCACTAACCCCTGTTTTTTCTCAAATAGCCGACTCTATGGTGGAAAGTTTTTGCGCACGAGCCTATGAGGAACATTGAGCATGGCAGACATGACCATGATTGAGGTTGCTTACGCAACTCCAGAAAAGCAAAAAATAATTGAATGTCAAATAAAACAGGGTACTTCGCCACGTGATGCCGTCAAACTATCGAAGATTAGCCAGTATTTTCCTGAAATTGACCTGGAGAATTGTGCCCTCGGTATATTTGGCAAAGCCGTAGCGCCAAATTATGAACTGGTTGATGGAGATCGGATTGAAATTTATCGTCCTTTGATAGCCGATCCGAAGGAAGTTCGCAGGCAGCGCGCTAAACAGGGATTAATAACGAAAAAAGGAGGTGGTAAAAAAGCCGGGGCCTGAGACTCAGGTTTCTAAATCTAAATTACGATCACCATTTATCTCGGTAAGTAATTCATTTTTGAATTGGAGGCTCATAATGCGTTTATGGACACTATCGTCTTCGCCAGATTTTACATATAAAATGTAATGCCAGGTGTCTGGATGGTAAATGTCAACGACGGCAGGCTCACCAAGTAAAAACTTCACCTGGCGTTGTGTCATGCCAAGTTCCAGCTGACTAATAACCGCGCTATTTATGCGGTTACCTTGATAAATATCGATTCGGTAGAGGCAGCCGGAGGATGATACAATGATAACCAGCAGGGCTGCAATTAAGTACAATCGTATTTTCATATTTTAGATCTGTGTTTGATGAATGCAGATGATACTGGTCGGTCCGCAAAGCCGCAATTACCAGGAGTGAATAATTAGTGGAAACTGCCGATATAAAAAATGCCGGTTTAAAAGTGACTCTTCCGAGAATGAAAATTCTTGAATTGCTGGAAAGTTCCAGTGACCGCCATCTGAAAGCAGAAGATATCTACAAGAATTTACTCGATTCGGGCGAGGAGATCGCTCTGGCGACGGTATATCGAGTGATGACACAGTTCGAGACTGCCGGTTTAGTTACCCGACATCACTTCGATGGCGGCCATGCTGTATTCGAATTGAACGATGGCGATCATCACGACCATCTGGTTGATATTGAATCCGGTCGTGTTGTCGAGTTTTATGATGATGTGATAGAAAAACGTCAGAAAGAAATTGCTAAGAAATATAATTTTACGATCACCGAGCATACTATGGTGCTCTACGGGCATTTCGATAAAATTTGAAAATTTAATTCGACGCCGAATTTCCGGCAGCAATCATTTCGCTGGCATGGGCTCGGGTTTGCTCGGTAATTTTTACCCCACCAAGCATACGCGCCACTTCTTCAAGCCTTTCTTTATCGTCCAGGGTCGCAACATCCGTTGCAGTAGTGCCAGCGATTTTGTTTTTTTCGACACGATAATGGTGATGCGCCTGAGAAGCCACCTGGGGCAGGTGTGTGATGCAAAATACCTGCCGATTGCGTCCCAGTTGACGTAACGTATTACCAACT
The DNA here is from genome assembly GCA_964651385.1 of uncultured Gammaproteobacteria bacterium. Classification (GTDB taxonomy): domain Bacteria; phylum Pseudomonadota; class Gammaproteobacteria. Next base: position 3,453 of record CAZYYM010000084.1, read on the forward strand.
ATTTCCGCAATTCGGCCACCAACACCGGCATCAACTTCGTCAAAAATTAAAGTTGGAATCAATGAGGATTCACTTAATATAACCTGTATAGCCAAACTGATGCGTGATAATTCGCCACCGGAAGCTACCTTGGCGATCGGCTTCATGGGCTGACCGGGATTGGCGCTTACCAGAAAACTGATTTGATCAATACCGATACGACGGAACCCTGTCTCCTGGCTTAACGGTTTGATTTGTATGGAAAATTGACCGCCTTGCATGCCAAGCTGTTGCATGACATCTGTTATTTGCTTGGACAGCGATTTGGCTGTTTGCCGACGTTTGACGGATAACTCTTCGGCTTTAAATAGAAATTCGTCAGCGGACTGCTGTAAGCTTTTTTTGAGGCTTTCGAGATCAAGGTCGTTGCTTTGTAAATCATCAAGTTCCTGATTTAACCGGATTGACAGTGCCGGCAATTCGTCGGGTTGGAGATGATGCTTACGGGCGAGGGCCTGTGCACTTGCGATGCGTTGATTGAGATTGTCAAGTTGCTGAGTATCAATGTCAACGGAATCCTGATAATTACGTAGTTCCTGACTGGCCTCCTGAATTTGGATCAAAGCGTTACTAATTAAATCGTGGCTGTTCCCGATATTTGCGTCGAACTGTATTTGTTCCGCCAATTTATGTTGACAGTGACTCAGCAAGCTTTGAGCGGTGCTTTCATCATTGTCATACAGTAGTGATAGTACTTCGTTCGAGGTTTCCAGTAACTGGCCAGCGTGAGACAGACGTTTGTAATTTTCCTGTAATTGACCGAATTCCCGCTCTGCCAGATTCAGATTATTTAATTCTTGACAATAGAGGGTGAGCAGATCTATGCGCTGCTCTCGCTCCCGGGAACCTTTGTCAAGATCGTCATATCGCCTTTTCAAGTCACGCCACTGATCATACTTCTGCGCTACACAGACAGGTAGCGTTGGGTCACCCAGACTAGTATCGAGCAATTGCTGCTGAATCTGAGGCTTTAGTAAAGATTGATGCTCATGTTGACCATGCAGATCAACCAGCATCTCGGCCAGCGCGCGCAATTGTGACAAAGGCGCGTTAAAACCATTGATGAAAGCCTTGCTACGGCCATTCGCGTAGAGAACGCGTCGAATGATACATTCACCATCGCTGGCGAGTTCCTGTTGTTGCAACCAATCGTTGGCCTGTTGAAGCTGGTTGATATTAAAACATACACTTATTTCGGCCTTTTCTTCACCGCCTTTAATATTTTCAATATCGGCTCTGTCGCCAGCAATTAATTTGATAGCGTCGAGTAAAATAGACTTGCCTGCGCCGGTTTCCCCCGTTAACACCGTCATTCCCTGGTCAAATTCCAGATGTAACGCCTCTATAATGGCAAAGTTATTAATTTGAATCGATTCCAGCATTAGTAATGCGTACTCCAGTCAAGCTTGGCGCGCAAAATTTGAAAATAATCGTAATCCTGGGGATGTAAAAGGGTTAGCGGTATTGGATAGCGGGCAATCTTAATTTTGTTGCCATTGCCCATAATTAAGGTTGACTGACCGTCATAGTCAACCTGCCCCGGTGTCGGACTTTGACTCAGGCAGATTTCTATCATCTGGTCGGCCGGTAATATAATCGGCCGATTACTCAGCGTGTGCGGACAGATAGGTACTATGGACAGGGTTTGCAAAGACGGATGCACGATCGGCCCACCGCCGGACAGAGCGTAGGCGGTGGAACCGGTAGGTGTTGCCACGATTACCCCATCAGCGCGTTGTCTATGGATTAAATCACCATTGCTGAAGACTTCATATTCGATCATGCTCAGAGATTTATGGGCATGAACAATTATGTCGTTAAGGGCAATGTTGCTGGAGATAATTTTATTCTGCAGCAGAAATGAACCTTCAATGAAAAAACGTTTTTCGACCGAGTACTTACCACGCAAAATCGCAGTCAAATACTGTTCGAAATCCGTTATCGAAACGTCGGCGAGAAAACCGAGGCGGCCCAGATTAACGCCAAATAGTGGAATCGAGGTATCAACCAATGCTCGCGCAGCAGTTAATAATGTACCATCTCCGCCTAGAGAAATGACCAGATCAGCACCGGACACTAAAGCATCTATAGAAACACTGGGTAGCCCGGCTTCAGGGGCATCGAAATCGAGGCAATGAATGAGTACCTCGGCCTGATTTTCAAGAACCGAGACCACATGGTGAATAGTTTCAAGATGCGATTGTACGTCATTTCTTACGACGAGTCCGATCGTGGTAAATTTTTCCGCCATGTGCGTGCTTAACTCAACTAAAAAAGATGCAATCCCGGGTGAAGGAATTAAACTACCGTCCAGGTTATTTACTGTGACAGAATGCGCCGTTTGCGGCTACAATTTATCCGTCATTCAGACTGACTCATAATATAACAGACCCGATGAGCGAAACATACGAACTTGATCAACGCGCACAACTTCTGCTCAAGCAGTTGATAAATCAATATACCCAGGATGCGCAGCCGGTAGGTTCCAAGAATCTGGCGCAACTTTCAGGACTCGATGTCAGCTCTGCGACCATTCGTAATATTATGTCCAAGCTGGAACACCTGGGTTTGGTTGATTCTCCGCATACCTCGGCCGGGCGAATCCCGACCCAGGCGGGCTATCGATTCTTTATCGACAGCCTTCTCGAAGTGGATGACCTGGGTGTAAAGGCCAGAAAAACCATTTCCGATGGCTTCGGTGTCAATTTGACCTCATCCGGTCTCATTAAGAGTGCATCAGATATCCTTTCCAATATTACTCATTTGACCGGTATTGTGAGTTTGACTCATTCAGCACCGTCCGAAGTTCGGCATATTGAATTCATGCGTTTGAGTGAGCAGCGTATCCTGGTAATACTGGTTATCAACAAGGACGAAGTACACAATAAAGTTATACAAGCGGACAGAGACTATAGCGACAGTGAACTCAGAAACGCGACGGAAACTTTATGCAGGTATTTAATTGGCAAAAACTTTCACGATGCCCGTCAGCTACTGCTTGCAGAATTATCCGAACTCAAAACCGATGTGAATACGATAATGGAGACGGTGCTGGGGGCGATGGAAGAAGTCTGTAATGACAGCGGTAATGATGAGCTGCTTACGAGTGGAGAAAGCAATTTGCTGGAGTATGCAGAACTCTCTGATATCAACAAGCTGCGTGAGTTATTTAATGTGTTTAATGAAAAAAAGGATTTACTTAAACTACTCGATGGCTGTACCTCGGCGGAAGGTGTGGAAATTTTTATTGGCAGTGAATCCGGATACTCGGTACTAAGTGATTGCAGTCTGGTCGGGGCGCCGTACCAGATCAACGGTGAAATTGTCGGTGTTCTTGGAGTCATCGGACCAACCCGTATCGCCTATGAGCAGGTGATTCCGGTCGTTGATGTTACCGCAAAATTATTAAGTTCAGCCTTGAATAGTCACAAATAATCCATACATTGTAGCCCACGGATTATGGCGGGGTTTAGAGTAGGCCCGTTCTGGTTTAGATTTTTTAATTAAAAAAATGATGAATTCACCTGGCTGAATTCACGATTGTATGCATTGGAGTTAATTATGTCGTCGAAAACGACTCAAATCGAAGAAAGCGAAGATAACGTCGAACCGATTTTGGCCGATAGTGTCGAATTGGCAGACGAATCGGTCACTGATGAAGACGAAAGTGCTCAAGACGAAGATACTTCGTCCGAGCAGGCCCTGGAACAGGCTCAGGCCACCATCAAGGACTATTGGGACCAATTGATGCGATTGCGTGCCGAAATGGACAATAATCGCAAGCGGGCCGAGCGCGATGTCGAAAACGCGCATAAATACGCACTAAAGAATTTTAGCGAAGCGCTACTACCCGTTATCGATAGTATGGAAATGGGTATGAATGCGGCGATTGCGGAAAATGCAACCCTGGAAAGTATTCGGCAGGGTTCGGAATTGACCATGAATATGTTTGTTCAAGTGTTGGAAAAGCAGGGATTGACCAAAATCGACCCGCTCGGAGAAAAATTCGATCCTGAGCAACATCAGGCTATTAGTATGGTAGACGACGAATCGGCCCAGTCGAATACCGTAATTTCAGTGATGCAAAAAGGCTTTTTACTGAATGATCGCCTGGTTAGACCGGCTATGGTTGTTGTCGCGAAATAAACCTATTAATTAAATAAACCATAAATTCCCTGTGGTTGGCTTGAAAGCAGGGTTTTTATCCCTACATCGTTGTACAAGTTAAATTTGTTGAATATCTGAGGCAATTAAAATGGGTAGAATTATTGGAATCGATCTGGGTACCACCAATTCATGCGTAGCAGTCATGGAAGGTGATAAACCCAAGGTTATCGAAAATGCTGAGGGCGATAGAACGACACCGTCGATAGTCGCATTTGGTGGAGATAATGAAGTACTTGTCGGCCAGCCTGCTAAACGTCAGGCAGTAACCAATCCGGCTGATACACTCTATGCAGTAAAGCGTTTGATCGGTCGTAACTACGCTGAGAAAGCCGTACAGAAAGATATCAACCTGGTACCCTATAAAATAGTCAAAGCCGATAATGGCGACGCCTGGGTTGAAGCCAAAGGCAATAAGATGGCACCACCTGAAATTTCGGCGCGTGTGCTTCAGAAAATGAGGAAAACTGCAGAAGATTATCTTGGCGAAGAAGTTACAGAAGCGGTTATTACTGTGCCGGCTTACTTCAATGATTCACAACGCCAGGCGACCAAAGATGCGGGCAAAATTGCTGGTCTTGAAGTCAAGCGTATCATCAATGAACCGACTGCAGCAGCTTTGGCTTATGGCATGGACAAGGCCTCCGGCGACAAGAAAATTGCTGTATACGACCTCGGTGGCGGTACTTTCGATATCTCAATTATTGAAGTGGCGGAAATCGACGGCGAACATCAGTTTGAAGTGCTTTCTACCAACGGCGATACCTTCCTCGGTGGTGAAGATTTCGATATGCGATTAATCGATTATCTGGCAGATGAATTCAAGAAAGAACAAGGCATGGATTTACGCGGAGATCCGCTGGCTATGCAACGTTTAAAAGAATCCGCTGAAAAAGCCAAGATCGAGCTGTCGTCTAGCCAGCAAACCGATGTCAATTTGCCATATATTACAGCCGATGCTGCCGGTCCCAAGCACCTGAATATTAAAATTACACGAGCCAAGCTCGAGTCCCTGGTAGATGATTTGATTGCCCGTACTATCGATCCGCTGAAAGTGGCGCTAGACGATGCTGATGTGTCGGTCTCGGATATCCACGATATTATTATGGTTGGTGGTCAGACCCGCATGCCCAAAGTCCAGGAGATGGTAAAGAACTTTTTTGGCAAGGAGCCACGTCGTGATGTCAACCCCGATGAAGCGGTTGCCTGTGGCGCTGCCATACAGGGTGGTGTACTTGGCGGTGATGTCAAAAATGTTTTACTGCTCGATGTAACTCCATTGTCTCTGGGCATCGAAACCCTGGGTGGTGTAATGACAAAGCTGATCGAGAAAAACACCACCATCCCGACCAAGGCGTCGCAGACCTTCTCAACCGCCGAAGACAATCAAACTGCGGTAACCGTGCATGTCTTACAGGGTGAGCGCGAAGTCGCGACAGCGAACAAATCGTTGGGACGCTTCGATCTGTCCGACATTCCGCCGGCTCAGCGAGGTGTTCCACAAATCGAAGTAACCTTTGATATCGACGCTAACGGTATTTTAAACGTTTCGGCCAAAGATAAGGCGACTGGCAAGGAGCAGAAGATTGTCATAAAGGCTTCTAGCGGTTTGTCTGACGATGAAGTTGAATCAATGATCAAAGACGCCGAGGCGCATGCCGATGAAGATCGTAAACATCGCGAAACGGTTGAATCGCGTAATCAGGCTGATGCCATGATTCATGCTACCGAAAAAACGTTGAAAGACCTCGGTGATCAGGTCGAAGCAGACGATAAAGCCGCTATCGAAGCCGCGATTGCAGATCTGAATAAAGCTCTCGAAGGTACCGATAAGTCCGACATTGAAAGTAAAACTCAGGCGCTGGCCGAAGCTTCCAGTAAACTGGCTGAGAAAGCCTATGCTGCCAATGCCGAAAGCGAAGGCCCGGAACCGGTCGATGCCAATGCATCGGCTGAATCGGGTAATAGCAAAGATGATGTTGTCGATGCTGAATTTGAAGAAGTTAAAGACGACAAGAAGTAATCCTGCGGGATTTGAGCTAACCTGGCCCGCTTTGTGCGGGCCGGGTTTTTGTCATTCGGGCCATAATTGAAAATGTCACAACGCGATTATTACGAAGTTCTCGATGTAGCCAAATCATCCGGTGATGCTGAAATTAAAAAAGCATTCAGACGCCTCGCTATGAAATACCACCCGGATCGAAATCCAGGTGATGTGGAGACTGAAAAGCTATTCAAGGAAGCCAAGGAAGCCTATGATGTGCTATCCGATTCAAACAAGCGTGCGGCATACGATCAATTCGGTCATGCAGGCGTAAATCAGTCGGCCGGTGGCGGATTTGGCGGTGGCGGATTTGGTGACGCTTTTAGCGATATCTTCGGTGATATTTTTGGCGGAGGTAGTGGGGGACGGTCCCGTGTTCGAAAAGGTGCAGACCTGCAATATAACCTGGAATTAAACCTTGAAGATGCGGTAGCCGGTACCACGGTCAAAATAAAAGTCCCAACCATGAAGCACTGCACGTCCTGTGGCGGCAGTGGTGCAAAGGAGGGTAGTAGCCCCGAAACCTGTAGCACCTGTGGTGGTCACGGACAGGTTCGCATGCAACAGGGATTCTTCTCCGTACAGCAAACTTGCCCGAATTGTCGAGGAAACGGTACAGTTATTTCTAATCCTTGCAATAACTGCCATGGCAGCGGTCGAGTTAAAGAGCATAAATCACTCTCAGTAGAAGTACCGGCCGGCGTCGATAATGGCGATAGAATTCGTCTTTCCGGTGAAGGCGAAGCCGGAGAAAAAGCTGCCCCTCCAGGTGACTTGTACGTTCAAATGCACGTTAAGCCGCATCCGATATTTGAACGCGACAATGCTGACCTGTATTGTGAAGTTCCCATTAGTATTGTTACTGCAGCATTGGGTGGTGAGCTGGAAGTGCCGAGTCTGACAGGAAGGCTCAATTTAAAAATTCCCCCTGGAACCCAGACGCATAAGGCTTTTCGAATGCGTGGTAAAGGTGTGAAGCCAGTTCGAGGCGGTTTAGTGGGAGATTTGATTTGCCGCATAGTCGTGGAAACACCGGTAAAACTTAACAGTGAACAAAAAGTATTACTCGAACAGTTCGGAGAATCGATGGGTAAAGCCGCTAAGAAGCACAGCCCCAACGAAAAATCCTGGATGGACGGCATGAAAAAATTTTTCGAAGACATGAAACCTTGAGTCGTATAGCCATCATTGGGGCTGGTGGCCGCATGGGCAGAAACCTGGTTCAAGCCAGCGCCGAAACCGATACTGTGAATTTGACACAGGCAATCGAACAGGAAGACAGTCCATTTATTGGTAAAGATGCGGGCCTGGTGGCTGGTATTGAAGCCCAGTCCGTATCTATCAGCGATAAACTTGATGCCGGATTATTCGATGTTTTAATCGATTTTACCCATCCCACGGTAACCAGCGATAATATCGATTTTTGTGTCAAACACGGAAAGAAAATTGTGATCGGCACCACCGGCTGTGATGAGGCGCTCGAATACAAAATGCAACAAGCAGGTGAGTCGATTGCTATCATGTATGCACATAATATGAGTATTGGCATTAATCTTTGTTTAAAGCTTTTACAGACCGCCGCAACCGCGTTGGGTGACTCGGTTGATATAGAGATCATCGAAGCCCATCATCGGCATAAGGTAGATGCGCCGTCCGGTACTGCAATAAAGATGGGTCGCGTTATTGCCGATGCGCTGGGAAGGGATTTGAATGAGTGTGCGGTTTATGGACGGGAAGGTCAAACCGGTGCCCGCGACCGACAAACAATTGGATTCGAAACCGTACGGGCCGGCGATATTGTCGGCGAGCACACGGTTTTATTTGCCGCGGAGGGAGAGAGAATAGAAATATCGCACAAAGCTTCCAGTCGTATGACTTTTGCTCATGGTGCTATTAGAGCAAGTATCTGGATTGATCAAAAGGAGTCCGGATATTATGGCATGTCGGATGTTCTCGCTCTGTAGCTAGTACTCACTCAATAATAAACTTAGGATGCAGCCAGTCAGGAAGCGGTTATTTGCTCTGTTGCGTCTTTAGACAAGAGCCAGGCCATTACCTCTGCAAGGTACGTCGCACGGCTAATCGCTTCGCATCATGCTGTATTCCTCATTCCTTTGTAATACCATCTGCTACAAATACAACTTTCCTCGTATAGATTATGGTGATAGGGTTTTGATATCGATGGTTTTATTGGGTTAAATTACATAATTTAAGAACCATAACCGTATGAACAACAACATTTTTACGATTTTTCCGGCCATTCATTTACGCAACGGTGAGGTAGTCCGATTCACCCAGGGGGATTTTGAAAATCCCGTTGTTTTTTATACCGACCCGCTGGCATGCGCTCAGCAGTGGATTGATCAGGGTGCAGAATGGCTCCAGCTTATCAACCTGGATGCAGCCTTTGATGAAGAAGCCAGCAACAACTGGGCACTCATAGAAGAAATATCGAAACTTGATGTCAATATTCAATTCGGTGGTGGAATCCGATGTCTGGATGATGTGCATTGGGCTTTCAAATCCGGCATAAAGCGCGTCATTATAGGTACTGCGGCGGTTGAAAATCCACAGTTGATGGCCAACGCCATTATGAGTTATGGCAGTGAGGCTATCATACTCAGCATCGACGCCGACCAGCACGGCGAGGTCAAGATTCATGGTTGGCAGACCGGAGCCAGTATCCAGGCCACCGGCCTGGCGATACAAATGCGTCAACTGGGTGTCACTCATGCCATCCATACCAGTATTCATCTCGATGGTTCTCTGACCGGTGTCGACTTACGGGCGTCGATTGAGCTGGCAGAGAATAGCGGCATGCAGATTACCGTCGGTGGAGGAATAGGAAATCTTGAGGATGTGCTCGAGTGTTATAACAATGATGGCATTGAAGGCGTTATCATCGGCAAGGCCCTTTATACCGGCAAAGTTGAACTGGCTCAGGCACTACGCAGGCTTAGTCAACGTGATTCGTTTGAAGCAGGCATGGACCGTTGGAAAGCAGACCAGGATACGACATGGAAACGCTTTGTTTATCAGCTCATCGAAACTAATTTAAAACATCATATTGCGGTTGATTCACCGCCCTTGACAATACTGGATGCGGGTGGAGGCAATGGCCTGGATAGTCTCGCGCTGGCTCGAATGAACCATCAGGTTCATATCGTGGATCTCTCTGAAAAAATGCTCAACGAAGCGAAATCGAATGCCGCTCTGGCTGGTGTTTCCGCCAGGATTAATACCCATGCTATCGATGTTCTCAGCATAGCTCGGGAATTTCCCGAGAATCATTTCGACTTTATTCTTTGTCACAATGTTATTCAGTTTATCGATGATCTGGAACCACTGTTAGAGGTGCTCTATCGGGGTATTCGACCCGGTGGATTTCTCTCGCTGATAACGCTCAACCAGTATTCTCAATTGTACCAGTCGGCTTATCTTGATCGGGATCTCGATGCCGCGTATCGTGGACTAAACCTTAATCAACCGAATAACTCGATTTTTGAGGTTGATATGCAGGCCTATAAGGCAGACGAATTGATCCAATGGCTGGAACTACAGGGCTATACTCTCGAAAAGCATTATGGCATCGGATGTCTTTATATACCGTGGAATTATGACGACCATTCTGGTCATGACCAGAAAACAGAAAAATTGAAAAAACTGGAAATTAAACTGATGGACTGCGAACCTTACAAGCATACGGCTCGATATTTTCAGTTAATCCTGCAAAAACGTTAAGCACTACAGGCGGCACATGATCGAGTTTAAGGATATATCGAAAGCGGCGGACTTAATAAATCCCTATATCGTTAGAACGCCTTTGTTGGAAAATTCACTACTAAATAAGCGGCTGGATGGCCGAGTATTATTTAAAGCCGAATGCTTACAGCGCACGGGTTCGTTCAAGATAAGAGGCGCCAGTAACAAAATGTTGGGACTGGATGCCGAGCGACTGAAACAAGGTGTGGTTGCTTATTCTTCTGGAAATCATGCGCAAGGCGTAGCTGCAGCAGCGCGGACCTTAAAGGTCTCGTCGACTATAGTCATTCCCGAAGATGCGCCAGCTTTAAAGATAGCGAATACACGCGAATACGGGGCAAATATCGTGCTTTATGATCGCTATACTCAAAGCCGGGAAGCGATTGCCGCAGAAATTGCCGAGCGCGAAGGACGGGTTATCATCCCCCCTTATGATGATGAAGCCGTTATTGCCGGCCAGGGAACGATTGGTCTCGAAATCATTGAGCAGTTGGCAGAGCGATCCCTCGAGGCAGATGCATTGTTCTGTCCCTGCGGTGGTGGGGGTCTTGTTTCGGGTGTTGCCACCGCTATCAAATCAAAGTTGCCTAAGGTTGAAGTATATGCTGTTGAACCGAAAGATTTTGACGATACCAGGCGTTCGCTGGAATCAGGGGATCGTGTTGAGAACAATCCCGAAGCACGTTCAATCTGTGATGCTATTGTGACTCCGATGCCTGGTGAAATCACATTCGAGATTAACCGGCGCTTGTTGAGTGGTGGTATCGCTGTCGATGACCAGTCGGTTAAAAAGGCGATGATAACAGCCTTTACTGATTTAAAACTGGCGGTAGAACCCGGTGCTGCGGTTGGCTTGGCGGCTTTGCTTACAGGTGCGTTTCCAGTCAAAGGTCAAACCGTCGTGGTCATCTTGTCTGGCGGCAATATTGAGCTGGAAGCATTAATAGCCTTGCAGTCGGCAAAATTGTAATGCCTGGCATCTGATTTCACATCAATGTAGGGTGAACAGAAGCGCCAGACCCTTGCCGACTGCAGATATTGATGGGTAATGGGCCGAGACCATCGGTACCTTACCTATAAGCCGGCCTAATAATATACCATTACCGGAAATTCAACCGATAGATTACTATTCTGGACCCGCTTGTTCCAAACTACCGCATTGTCACCAGCTCCTCAGAGCTGGTCGGGTGAATAGCAACTGTAGCGTCGAAATCGCGTTTGGTGGCACCCAAGCGAATAGCAACGGCAAATCCCTGCAACATTTCATCACAGCCTGGACCGATCATATGCAGCCCGATGACTTTTTCGTCTTCACCTAGGCAGACCAGTTTCATTGCGGTCGGTGTGGCGTGACCACTGATAGCGTTGTACATCGCAGTGAATGAAGTCTGGTAAATCTTAATTGCATCACCATGCTTTTCTAGGGCAGCTTCTTCGGTTAGTCCGACCGTACCGACCGGTGGATGACTGAAAACCACTGTGGCGATATTTTGATAATCCAGATGACGGTCTGTCTGTCCGTTATAAAGTCGATCCGCGAGTCGTCTACCCGCGGCAATTGCGACCGGTGTCAGCGGGGCTCGTCCGGTAATATCTCCCAGAGCAAAAATATGCGGCTGGTTGGTATTCTGGTATAGATCAGTCTTCACATATCCACGAGTGTCGAGTTCCACACCGCTATTTTCTATTTGCAGTCCATCATGATCGGGCTTGCGACCAACGGCATATATGATCTGATCCAGTCCATTCTGGGTTTGAGCTTGATTGTCAATTACTTCGAGTAATCCATCATCGTTCTTACTGATACTCTCAATCTGACAATTGGTTTTAAGCTCGATGCCGGAGTTTTTCAACTCTTCGAACAATGTGGATTTGACTAAACTATCGAATTCGCCGAGCACATGCGACTTACGCAAATACATTGTTACCTGGGTACCGAGCGAATTTAAAACACCTGCTAATTCGACCGCGATATAGCCGGAGCCGACAATGGCGACATTTTCGGGTCTTGATTCGAGTGCGAAGAATCCGTCCGAAGTGATTGCGTGCTCCGCGCCTGGTATTTCCGGTTTAGCCGGCACAGTTCCTGTGGCAATAGCGATGTGCTCGGCAGTATATTGTCGGCCACCGACTTCGATCGTATGACTGTCGATAAAACGTGCCTCTGCCGATATTTCATCGATGCCCAGATCTTTTAGATAGCCGTAATACCACTCATTGATGCCTGAAATATAAGCTTCGCGATTTTTGACTATTTGGGCCCAGCTAAAGCCATTGTTACTGACTTCGAATCCATAGCTGGCATAGTCTTCAATAGCGTGTGCCAGGTTTGCACCAAACCACATGATCTTTTTCGGCACACAGCCGACATTGACGCAAGTGCCTCCCATTTTACCGCGTTCGAATACCGCACATTTCTGCCCGTAACTCGCAGCACGTTCTACCACCGACAAACCGCCGCTACC
>CAZYYM010000085.1:0-15891 GCA_964651385.1 uncultured Gammaproteobacteria bacterium
GGCCCAAGCGCCGCCGGCCGGGAACGAGGTTCTCATGCAGACCGGAGCCGCCCAACATCGACATTTCAAGACCTTGATTGTCCTGGTGATCGCCATGACGGGCGGGACCTTCCTGTTGTTCTGGATCGCCCGATTCGCCCCGATCACCCCGCTGCGCGCCTCGGTCGCGCCGTGGGACCGGATCATGGTCCGGGCCGAGCCCGCCCGGGCGCCGCGTGGCTTTTTCCATTATCGGATCGATTCAGCGGGCCGGCTCTTCCAAAGCCAGGCGTGGCTGGAAGGCCTGCACGAACGCGGGAGCCACGGCACGATTCACGTCCTGTTGACCTGCCAGGATCGGGAGCTCCGGGTGACGCCCGCCCAGGCCAGGACCCTTTCCTCGGTTCTGTCCAAACTGCGCCGGGAATACGCGATTCCGAGCCGTCGCGTCGCCGTGGAGCGGCGTTTCCACCCCGCCCCGCCCCGTTTTTACTTGTCCCTGTAATTCCCGGGTTACCTCTTCCGGCTCCACCCCAAGCTCCCTTTGCAGGACATCGCAGCAGCGTTTATACGCCTTCAGGGCATGATTGCGATTTCCATTGAGGTGTTGGGCCTTCATCAACAAACGCCAGCCTGATTCGTCCAGTGGATCAATGGATACCAGGCGTTCGGCTGAGGCGATGGATGATTTAAAATCGGCGCTATCGAGCTGCAATCGACTCAACCGGCCAAGCGCATCAACATAAATGCGCTTGTGATTTTCACGCTCATCCGCCAGCCATTGCTCGCCCTCAGGATCACGAATCACCATACCTTCGAGGAATTCACCCCGATATACCTTTACCGCTTCGGTTAGGGCTTTTATCCCCGAATCTGCGGCCATTATGCCGAACGCGTCGACGTCGACTTCGATTTTTTCGGGTTTCAGGCTGACCGAGGTTCTTTCGACTTCGAGTAGTCCAGGTAAATCTGCATCGAGCCCCTTTTTCAGACTGCTAAGTGCCTGGCGTAAAGAATTACGCGCCTGGTCTTCGCTGCGGTCGCTCCAGAACAGGTTAACCAGACGCTCACGCGAATGATGAAAACCGGGAGACATAGCAAGATAGGCCAACAAAGCCTCCGATTTGCGCGTTGACAGGTTCAAGCGTCGCCCGTCCGGCATATCGCAGGTCATTCGCCCCAGTAATTTGACGTCCAATCGAGCCAAACCCGCTCCATTCCTATTTTAAGTAATATTCAAAAAAAATTTATTCCTTAAAAACAATAGGTTATAAAATTTAATGATTTTTTAATGATTATTTTGGGCCATTTAACGAAGCTGGGCAAGGTTTTTAATGGCTCACAACGACAATTCCTCCCATCGAAACAAACAACATCAGCGAGGCAGCCAAAATGAGAAGAGTCAGAATCGACAATAACCGATCTAACAACCCGGCCATTTTATTCGCAGCAGGCTTCGAAAGTATCGTGAGTGATCAACTCAGCAATCCATCAAAATACGACGAGGAAGAACACCGGGCAATAAAACGTAAGGCCTACAAAAAAGCCCACCATAGCAGTTTGTTCAGTGTCCTTTGCCGCCAATTATTCTGGAGGCAGAATCGCCTGAGCTAAGTTGCTTTGCAGCCTGTGTAAATGATCAGAAATTACACTGCCCGACAGAATTATATTCCAGAACAATAATCGATACTGATCCGAGAGCCAGGCATTCTGGCTCTCGCGAACTGACATATACCCCGATATTGAACAGTGTCGAAACTCTTCGTTGCCTCAAACAGACTTGTTGTCGAAACCCGAACCCGGTTATATTCGCAGGACGTGGCATCCATGACCAGGCAAGAGTCAGAGATTTAGCCTGGCAAGACCCGCTTTCTCAGGATTCAAAAATATGATATGGAGCCATCTGTAGTGATATGATAGAGATGGAAATGCCTGATCTTTCAGGTGGCTACGAGGAATTGATATGAGCGAATCTAAATTATCTGATGACCTTGAATATTGGAGAAACCAAAGACCGTCTCAATGGAAAATGGATGAATTTATTCATAAGGCATTAATACTCGAAAATCGTATAAGCGAACTTGAAGCAGCAGTCGATGGCGATGATAAAACTCCAAAAAAAAAGCAGAACGCAAAATAATCGCCAGGAATTGTGTCAAGGTCGGGAGGTGAACGAGAGTGAAAATAGAATTCACCAGGCGGCCTGTGCCCTGGTATCCCAGGAAAAAATGAACCGATATGGCATTAATAAATAGCACCCCGGCTCTATGAACAGAATAAAAATTCTGGCATTCGACATTTTCGGCACCGTGGTCGACTGGCATGGTTCCATCATGCGTGAAGTCGAGGCGCTTGATCTCGATATTGATTGCGATGCTTTCGCGCTGGCCTGGCGTGCCGGTTACTCGCCTGCGATGAAACGCGTGATGTCAGGCGATCTAGGTTGGACGAAAATCGATGATTTGCATCGCATGATCCTCGATCAAATTTTAGTGGCGTTCTGTGTTACTCATTTGTGCGGAAAACAAATCACGCAGCTCAATCTCGCCTGGCACCGGCTCGACCCCTGGCCGGATTCGGTCGAAGGCCTGACCCGCCTGAAATCCCGTTATACCATCTGCACGCTTTCGAACGGTAACATAGGCCTGCTAACCAATATGGCCAAACGCGCCGGCCTGCCCTGGGACTGCATTCTCAGTGCCGAAGTTTTCAAGGCCTACAAACCGCATCCCGATACTTATCTCGGCGTTGCGCGCAGCTTCGATGTAGAGCCGGAAGAAGTGATGATGGTAGCCGCACATCACGAAGACCTTGAAGCTGCGAAAAAATGTGGACTGAAAACGGCCTATATCGAACGGCCGCTGGAATTTGGTGCGAATCACGTTAAGGATGTTTCGGCCCGAGCCGGGATTGATTTACACGCCTGCAGCTTTATCGATCTCGATGCGCAACTAAAACGTATGTTATGACTCCTCCTGTTCCAGTATCTGTAGTCACTTCAGCACTATCTGCAAATTACTGACTACAGATCCGAATTATTTCTCGCAACGTAAAGACCAACCTCCATATCTATACCGGGTAAGTCAAACATAATTGGTACCTTTAGTGGGCGTAGTATTCGCTGCCCCCCGGCACATACGTCAGGAATGTCCGGAGATATCCATTTTGCCATGCTATTGAACATGCTGTCGACATTGAACATTCTGGCGGTACGATCATTGATGCCTGCTGCCAGCGTTTAATCACGATCACCGGACATCACTTTCGCCCTCGTCACTATGACCAGGAGGTGTCAATATTTTCCTGCTTTCTGATTTGATGTATCGTTTCATAACCATACTTGAGGTGACGAATCGATCCGACAGGCGTATTCTGCTGACTCGGCGACTCATAAAAAGGAGGATACATGAACCTGGAACGCGTTGTTTTCGGATTCGTCATTATTCTGGCGCTCGCATTTAACTCAGCCTTCGTCATGGGTGATATCGATAATCCGGCGCACCACAACGTCTGGATTCTGACCATCGCTATTCTGGTTAATCTCATCGCAACAGGCTTGAAACTGGGTGACCGTTCACAGGTCGGAGCCCTGTTACTCGCCAGCAGCCTGGTTGCCGATGTTTTGCTAATCGCAGCGCGCGTTATCTGGGTGGTTGCGGAACATGACACCGATATCGGCCCGGCTACCTCATCGATGGTCAACATCGTCTCGCTCTGTGGCGGCGCACTGGTGGCCAGCACGGTCTCCATCGTCATTTTGATCGGCGATACACTAATTTCTCGCCGTTAAATGTAAACAGACATGCCTGCTACTTCAGAACTTGACCGGGTATCGATGGTCGTACTGCGTTATATACGCAGGCCGGTTTTCGTGCTTATTATTGTTTACGCCATCGGCATTACCGGTATGGCGCTGATTCCCGGACAGAATGCCGATGGTAGCGTCGAGTACATGAGCCTGTTTCATGCGTTTTACTTTTTTACCTTCACCGCCACTACTACCGGTTTTGGTGAAATACCGAACGAGTTTACCGACGCACAACGTCTCTGGACTATTTTCTGCCTTTACATGGGTGTGGTAGCCTGGCTGTACGCGATCGGTTCGACCTTACGTCTGGTACAAAACCCACATTTCCTGCTGTCGCTCAATGAACATTTATTCGCCAATTCGGTACGACGAATCAATCATCCGTTTTTTCTAATCTGCGGCTTCGGCGATACCGGTAGCATACTCGCCAGGGGATTGAGCGAACATTGGCTCGGAGCAGTAGTACTCGATACCGATCCAGAACGCATCAATGCACTGGCACTGCGCGATTATCGAGTGAAGATGCCGGGTCTTTGCGCCGACCCCGGTGTACCCAGGCACTTGATCGATGCAGGTGTTCGCCTGCCAAACTGCAAGGCTGTGGTTGTGTTGACAAAGGATGAGGAAGTCAATCTTCAAATCAGCATCATGGCGCGGTTTCTTAGTCCGGATATACCGATTCTGTGTCGTTCGACATCGAAACGACACATCGAACACCTGGAAACACTGGGCAAGGTTACGGTCATCAATCCTTTCGAAATCTTCGCGCAATTGCTGAGCATGGCGATTACCGCCCCCCGGTTACACAATTTAAACTCCTGCCTGGTAGGCGCCAAAGGTGTCGAACTGGGACATCCGCTCGATGTGCCAATCGGTGACTGGATACTCTGTGGATACGGCCGCATGGGTAAATGGTTACACAAATACTTCGTCAGGCATGGTGTAAGACCCGTCATCATCGACCCGGATGTCGGCGAAGTGGCCGGCGCGTCGACGATCATCCATGGACACGCCGATCATCACTCGCTTAAAGAAGCAGGAATCGACTCTGCTGCCGGCGTCGTCGCTGGTACCGACCGCGATCACGATAATCTCAGCATACTGATGTGCATTCGAGCCTTACGTCCGCAAGCTTTCACCATCGTTCGACAAAACCAGCACGAAAATCAAATCGCATTCGACGCAGCCAATGCCGAACTCATCCTGCAATCAAGCCTGACAACGGCCCGGCGGATTCTCAAACATTTGATTTCCCCGCAGATACAGATTCTGGTCGAAAATTTACGCGAACAGGGCGAAGTGATAACGCGCCAACTGGTTGATCAGCTCAGGATCGCTATTGGAGACAACCCGCCACACCTCTGGCGAATTAAAATATGCCCGGCCGAGGCCGGGGCGGTCGTTGAACATTTAAATCAGCACAGTCCCATGTGCCTTGGTGAATTGATTAGAAATCCTTACGATCTACACAGGAACATCGCCTGCATGGCGTTTACAATTCAACGCGACCACAAGCTGATCTTGCTGCCTGACATAAGGGAACGTTTGCATGTCGGCGATGAGATTCTTCTATGTGGAACCCGGTCCAGCGAGACTCTGTTGGCTGCGACGTTGAACAATGCCTATACCCTGCACTATCTGATCACAGGAATCGATGCACCGCGTGGATTCTTCTTTCGCTGGGTCGAGAGTTTGCGTAAAGCGAAGGAAGCAACTGCCTAAGTTACCGTCGTAGAACCGGTAATCGCCTTTAACTCCAGAAATTCCAGCAGACCCCAGCGACCTTTCTCGCGGCCATTACCCGACTGCTTATAACCGCCGAAAGGCGTTTCTGAGGTACCGCCAGAATAATTGATAGCGATCTGACCCGCTCGAATTCGACGAGCAATGGCCTTGGCATGTTCCATATTCCCCGAGCTCACGTAACCCGCCAATCCGTAATCGGTATCATTGGCAATCTCAATTGCCTGGTCTTCGTCGTCATAGCCGAGAATAGCGATTACCGGGCCGAAGATTTCCTCACGGGCAATAGTCATATCGTTAGTCACATGGGCGAAAACAGTCGGTTTCACAAAAAAACCTCTGGACAAATGGTCCGGACGTCCTGTGCCACCGGCAACCAGTATGGCGCCCTCGTCGATACCGGCCTGGATCAATCCCTGAATCTTGTCGAACTGAGTTTTATTGACCACCGGCCCGATGTGATTGCCTGATTTGGCCGGATCATCGACCGCGATGCTTTCGGTAGCGGCTTTCGCAGCGGCAATGGCTTCATCGAGTTTCGCATTTGGCACCAGCATTCGTGTTGGCGCATTACAGGACTGCCCGCTATTGCCCATGCAGTAATCGACTCCATCAGCAACGGCCCGAGAAACATCGGTATCATCAAGAATGATATTGGCCGACTTGCCGCCCAATTCCTGACCGACACGTTTAACAGTATCAGCCGAAGCTTTGGCCACCGCGATGCCGCCACGAGTTGACCCGGTAAATGACATCATATCGATGTGCCGATGCGTTGACATGGCTTCGCCGACTACAGGACCGTAACCGTTCACCAGATTGATCACACCCGCCGGGACTCCCGCTTCGTGAAGCACTTCAACAAAAATCATCGCATTGACAGGAGACTCTTCGCTGGGTTTTAAAACCATTGTGCAGCCCGCTGCCAATGCCGGCATAATTTTGACTGCAACCTGGTTCATCGGCCAGTTCCAGGGCGTAATCATGCCGCAGACACCGATGGGTTCGTGGCGAATAATCATGCCGTCTTCACTCGTCTCGAAGACAAAGTTTTTAAGCGCTTTAATAGCCGACCGGATATGCCCGAGTCCCAGCCTGGTTTGCGAACCCCTCGACAGATCAATCGGCGCGCCCATTTCCTGCGAAATCGCTTCGGCAATATCGTTAAATCGGGTTTCGTAAACCTCGTAAATACGTTCCAGCAGTTCCAGCCGTTGTTCGACGGACCATTGCGAATAGCGGTCAAAGGCCATTCGCGCAGCAGCCACAGCGCGGTCGATATCTTCGGCGCTGCCGGCACTGATTTGTGTATAAACCAGTTCAGTCGCCGGATTAATCACATCGATAGTAGCCGGCGTTATCGGCTCAACCCACTCGCCGTTAATATAAAATTGAAGATGGTTTTGCATGGATAATTCCTGAACAGTGCCGGGACATTCTTTAAGAATGCGAAATGTGCTACGAAGTGATCGCGACTGCAAGATAAATTTTACTTCAGCAACTTTTCTGTAAGGCCGATTTCAGGAGACAAAGTTGTTTAGCAGCTGATTCACTTGTGATAGGTTCGTTACACCAGTTTCGAATAACTTCGATTCGATCCATACACCGCGTTTGCCTATAGCCCATCACGTCCCTGAAATTTTACGGAGAAACCAATTATGACAAATACCGTTTCACGATTTGAAGTCAATCCGGTTGCCGGAATGGTGCCTTCAAGTTTTACCTCAGCAGATACATTCACTACTGACGATAAGTCGGAAAAAAACCATTTTTATTTTGCCACCGACGACGAAAACATTTTAATCGGTGTGTGGGAATGTGCTCCCTGTAAGGAGGTTATCGAATCATACCCGGCACACGAAATGATGACCATTTTGGCGGGCTCGGTCACCCTGACCAGTACCGACGACGGTCACTCTGAAACCTTTACCCTAGAAACCTTGGTTGAGCGCGAAAAAGATGTGCAAGATATTGATGTGCATGGGGAATTTGAAAATCACGTGATCACCTTATTGGTGATGAGTGATTCTTCAAATTTTCCAGGCGCGTCAAGAGCTTGTGCATACTTTCGTGATCCAACTGAGGGTTCTAGGTTTACTGCTGGGGACACCTTTTTTTGTTGCCAAAGGTACACGCGGTACCTGGGAGATCACTGAAACCTGACGCAAGTATTATTTTATCGCCGCTTGATTCAAGGCCCGGCGATTTTTTTTGTATATTGCGGGAGGATCAGCTTTTCAGAAAAATTATTGGCACTTATGCTATTCAATATTCAGATTTCTGCGTATAGCGGCCGCCTGAGGTACGACAATAACCTTTCCGTCGCCCTATAGTCGGTAAATTTTATGGACCAGTTTGCTTGCTCAGGCGCGATTACCACCGTCGAGAACCAGTGGGTAGCCGGTAATAAATCCGGCTGAATCGCTTGCGGCATACAACACCATATGCGCGACTTCCCGGGCACTGCAAACTCGATTTAAAGGAACGGCTTCGGCCGATTCACGCAGGCCTGTTTCAGGATCGAGGCCACGATCACGGAATTCCCTACGCAACATCGGCGTATCGACATCACCCGGGCAGATTGGAATAATACGGATATTCTCGCAGGCATAGTCTTTCGCCATAGCGCGGGACATCTGTAGCACCGCGCCCTTACTCGCGCAATAAGCAGTGAGGTGATAACTGCCACTCAAAGCCGCATCCGATGCGATATTGATAATGCTGCCGCCATCTTTCTTTAAATGGGGAATAGCGGCACGACATACATAGAAGGTACCGTTAACATTAACATTCATAGTGTCATGCCACTGCTCGTCCGTCGTCTCGTCGGCAATCGCATGGTAGATCACCCCTGCGCTATTAACGACGATATCGAGCCCACCCAGAGCTTCAATAGTCCGCTTAACCAGCCTATCGCATTGAATACTTTGCCCGACATCTGCGGCAATGAACGATATGCTGCCGGGCGCATCTTTCAGCCCATTGATTATTTCATCGGCCCGCGATTGATTACGACCACTAATTACGACATTGGCACCGGCTTCGGCGAAGGCAATCGCTGTCGCCTCGCCCATACCAGAAGTGCCGCCCGTGACCAGCGCACGACGTCCACTGAAGTCAAAATCAATCGTTGCATTGGCCATAGTCTGGTTTGGTCCATTGTTCATCGTTACGTCGATTGTCTAACCAAAGCCTGAGATTTACCAGTTATTGGTTCAGAGGTTCTATTCATTGAATCCGTTTAATATCCAGTCATAACCGTTAAGATCAAATGCACCATCTACTGGATAAGAATTATTATAGGTTAATTGTCTTTTATGCTTTTAATTATTCTGCATAATTAATAATTTAAATAATTATACTTGACAAAACCCGAATTAACGTGAAGAATTCACAAAATGGAAAATCTGGATGATATCGACCGAACCATACTAAACGAGATTCAGCAGGATAATCGGATCAGCAATAGCGAACTGGCACGCCGCATCAAGTTGTCTCAACCCGCAACACATGCCCGGCTCAAACGTCTGGAAACTCTCGGTGTGGTACGCCAGCACGTCTCACTACTGGATCGCGACAAGCTCGGGCTCGACCTGATTTGTTTTTTCCAGGTTCGACTGGAAGCACATTCGGAAAATGCCCTGCTTCGTTTCGAGCAACAGGTGAATACCTTTGATGAGGTGCTGGAATGCCATTATTTGACCGGTCAATTTGATTATCTACTCAAAGCAGTGTTTGCCAATCGCCGCGCACTCGAACAATTCGAACGCCAACGCTTAACCGCGTTAACCGATGTTAAACAGATCACTACTAGCGTGGCGTTATCAGAGATAAAATTGACCACCGTCTTACCCTTACCCGAAAAGAGATAAAATATGTCAAGCAACGAAATTTCGAAAGCCACACAATGCATCTGGGCTGGCGAGGAGTCCTCATTGATACAGGGCGCCACGCAGGTACCCGTAGTTCACAGCGTCGGTTTCGGTTACAAAGACGTCGACGAATGGATGCAGGTCGCGCTCGGTGAAAAGCCCGGTCATATTTATGGTCGAAATACCAATCCGACCGTCGACGTATTCGAGAACAAAATCCGCCAGTTGGAGGGCGCCGAAGCGGCCACCAGCGCCGCCACCGGCATGGGTGTGATCAGCAGCACGCTGTATGCCTTGTTATCACCTGGCAAACGTGTGGTATCGGTGAAAGACACTTATGGTGGCACGAACGTGCTATTCACTGAGTTTCTGCCACGCTTTGACATCGACGTCACGCTTTGCAACACCACCGACCATGAAGAAATTGAATCTGAAATATCCCGGGGTTGCGACCTGGTTTATCTCGAGAGCCCGACTAACCCGACAACCAAAGTGATGGACATAGCAAGACTCTGTCATGCAGCAAAGAAAGTCGGTGCCACAGTTGTTGTCGACAACACCTTTGCAACACCCATTAACCAGCAACCGCTTGGTCTGGGTGCCGATCTGGTGTTGCACAGCGCAACAAAATTTCTCGGTGGTCACGCCGACGCGCTTGGCGGCGTCATCTGCGGTGAAAAAAGCCTGATCGAAAAAGTCTACCACTATCGCGAAATCAACGGTGCAACCCTGCACCCGATGGCCGCTTATTTGCTATTACGGGGCATGAAAACCCTGGAGTTACGCATCCGCCAGCAAAACCAGAACGCCATGAAAGTCGCTCAGTTTCTGGAACGCCATTCAGCCATAGAGCAGGTGTTTTACCCGGGCCTCGAATCGCATAGCGGACACTCTATTGCCAGAAAGCAAATGAGCGGGTTCGGCGGTATGTTGAGCTTTATGATCAAAGGTAACAACTTTGACGACGTTCGTAAATTTGTACCCCGTCTCAAATACGCCCATGCGGCGGCTAATCTCGGCGCCGTAGAAACCACCATCGGACCGCCAGTCACAACCAGTCATGTAGAATGCACGGCCGAAGAGCGTGCTGCCGCCGGAATCCCGGAAAGCCTGATTCGATATTCCGCTGGTATTGAGAATAGCGACGATTTGATTGCTGACCTGGATCAGGCGTTGGGTGTGTTTGGGTAGCTTTTGCAAAAGCCATCTCTGTCGTTACGACTTGTTCAAAACGCCACCTTGCTCATGATAAGCCGGCGATCAATATCGAGGGTTATACTACAGTACTGGTAATAACCCGCTCAACCCGGGGTATCTGAATATAAGTATTCTGGATATTTCGAGCAATACGCTGACCAGCGCCCGGAATCGACTCGGTAAAATTGCACAAAATGTCATCATAGTATGATTCCGGTATGACCGAATTTAAGGCGCCGCATCATTTCGCACTCTGGCATGACCGCGCCGTGATAGACTGAACTAACTAATCGTTACCGTCGGTAAAACATTTATCATGACCCTGGAGCTCTGGATAGCATTCGTTGCGGCCTCAAGCATATTGCTCATCATCCCCGGCCCGACCATTTTGACTGTCATCAGCTATTCCATATCGCACGGCCATCGTGTCAAACTGCCACTTGTCGCTGCCGTTGCACTGGGCGATTCGACCGCATTGGTACTTTCGCTACTGGGTCTGGGTACTTTGTTGGCACAGTCGGCTTTGTGGTTTCAAATCGTGAAATGGATTGGCGGTCTTTACCTGCTTTACCTGGGTTTTAAACTTTTAAGGGCGGGGATCAAACCCGACCACTTCGGAGTTACCGGTAACCCTGCTTCCTGCTGGAAGCTTTTTACCAATACTTACCTTGTCACCGCGCTAAATCCTAAAGGCATTGTTTTTTTCATTGCTTTTTTGCCTCAATTTATTTCCACGTCCCACGAAGTAATTCACCAACTCTGGATTCTGGCGATGACCTTTGTTGCACTGGCCGTTCTCAACGCGACGCTATATGCCATGTTCGCCGGGAGCACGCGAGAATTAATTTCCTCACCCAGAACACAGCGATTATTTAATTTTAGCGGTGGCAGTTTATTATCCGTTGCGGGGATATGGGCACTAACGGCAAAGCGCGTAGCCATTAACCCGTAACGATATGATTCATGAAACTTGCCCTGGATCGATTTGCCGACAATCCCGTTATCGATGAACTCATTTGCTGGATTGAAAACAATCAGGCCATTAAAAGTTTACGCGCCAGCGCGCCGATATGGCGAAAACCCTTTATAGAAATTGAATATCGGATTTCTAAAAAACTGGATCATATGCATTTCCCCAGGGAGCTGTTTATCCATTACTGGTCTGAAGCCACAGTCGTATTGGAAACCTTAACCGATATCGAACTAATTGCTGAATTTAAATGTAATCCGGTCAAAAATAGAAAGGCCACCATCGAAACCATATTATCCACCCGTAATGCCTGCATTCGCGAATGTGACAGCAGGTTTGAATCGGGCATGTACCAGGTGTACATCAACCAGTTTGGCGCAAACTGTAAAGGCCTGCCTGAAGATACCCTGGGAAAACTGGAATCGGCAGGTTTAAAAGCCGATCTATGACCACAATTCATTGTCTCCGCGCACTCAAAAGACCTCAATTAACCGCCTTCATCGCCAGCATTTGCTCGACCAGAATATCCTTCTGTAACTGAAGGTGGTAGCCCTGTTCTTCGAGGTTTTTGATGACTTCCTCGGGTTCAATGAATGGAGCCCCTGCTGCTTTATCTGGATTCACGGCGACCTGAATCAGCAACTAATCCGATTAAAATCAACGAAAAACCGTTGGATCGTAACGATAACTTTTGGGACTGAAGTTGATATAAATTGCGTCAGGGCAATCAGGGAGACGTGAATTCTGTTACAACATTCACAACAACTGCGCCTTAGCAGGTTAATTTTCAATCTAAGTGGAGCTGATCATGAAAACCAGACGAACATTCAACAAAACCCACGCCACGGCCTTATTTACACTGGCCCTGGTAGCTTTATTCTCCTATCAGGCCGTCAAGGCGCAACGCGCGCCGCCCAATGAACACAAGGGTGTCAGCGTGACCAATCTCGGCGCCATTTCCGGGTCGTCGATGTCTGCGCAATTGGGGCTAAAAGGCTACAAGATGCAATTGCGTGAAATCACACTGGCGCCCGGCGGCCAGATCGCCAGACATGACCATTTTAAACGTCCCGGGCTAGTGTGGACGCTGTCCGGGTCCTGGGTCGAGGGGCGCCCGGCTGGCGATAAGGAATATCCTGCATCGTTAAAACAGGCAATCCTCGAAGACGCTACGACCGACCACTGGTTCTGGAATGACGGTAACGAGCCCGCGCGTGTTGTGGTTTGTGATATTGTTCCGGAGCAATAGCCGAAATTTCGGGACGTGTTTGGGAGTCAAGGGGGAGGGTTTCCTCCCCGTATGAGATCAACCCTCTGGCGGAGGACTCGAGTGCTGATAGCGCGGCAAATCGTCAGCCACGTCAAACCAGTCGATTCGTTCGCTACAGGACGCATGCCGGTCCGGCGGGTAGACATTCGGGTCATCGAGACTGCCGATCGACACCATCTGGATCGGTATGTCGTGCCATTGCCCTTCCCAGCCTAGAGGCGTACCGCAGTTCGGGCAGAAGCTACGCAAAACGCCAGGCGAAGATGCGTATTTCTTCGGACTACCCTTGATAAATTCGATCCGATTGCCATCGTACATCAACCATGCCGAGACCAGTGCGCTGGTCGCCCCACGGCACCAATCACAGTGACAATAGGTTGACTTGTACGGTTTGCCGGTAGCGCGATAACGCGTCGCTCCACACAGGCAACCACCTTCAATACTTTCTGCTTTTTCCATGCTCAGCACCCCCGCTGGGTTGTTTTACTGTCATCTTTTTCCGATTAATCCAGCCTTACCCAAGCCCTCGGCAAAATGCTCGAAATCGGCCGGATTCCGGTAAGGTAACATTTGTCGTTTTTGCTCGATCGAATAATTCGGGTTAACCTGCATCGCTTCCTCCCACTCTACCCTGCTTTTGTCGAAATCTCCGAGATGGCCATAGCTTGAGGCCAACAAAACACGACTGATATCGGATTCAGGCTTACGAATTAACCGGCGTTTCAACGCATCGATCGCTTCAGGATAACGCTGCAAATGAAACATAGCCTGTCCCAACAGGTGCAGGTATATATCCCGGTAATGCGGATCCAGACGCATCGCCTTTTCGAGCGACTCCAGTGCCTTTGCCGGCTCGCCCAGGTAAACATGGAACATACTCAGCGCTCCATACCCCTCCGCAAAATTCGGATCGAGGCTAATAGCGGTGTTTATTTCCTCTAACGCGAAAGGGTACATTTTCAACCAGAAACCAAGGGTCCCGGCGGTCAAATGGGCAGTAGGGTTACTATTGTCCAGCGATACGGCTTTTCGGCCTAGTTCAAGACCCTGTTCCAGCGACTGATGACAGCTATCACCCCAGTTATTGATGTAGGCCACACCGAAGGTTCGACCCAGATAGGCGTAAGCGCTGGAAAACACCGGGTCGAGTTCGATTGCCTTTTTCAGTAAAATTCGCGCCCGCCCGGCACTCTCTTCGGTGTCGAGCAGCGCCTGTTCGCGGCCCTTTAAAAAATAATCGTAGGCTTCGAAATTAGCGGTGCCCGGTTGCTTCAGCTGCAACATTTCGTTGCCGGTCAGCGTGGGCCCAAGCGCCGCGACTATGTCACGGGTCAGTTCGTCCTGGACGCTAAAAATATCGGTAACATCACGGTCATACCGTTCGGCCCAGACATGACCGCCGGTCGTGCTATCGATCATTTGTGCATTGACTCTAATCCTTTGTCCGACCCTGCGGACACTGCCTTCGAGCAGGTAGCGCACGCCGAGTTCACGACTGATGTCACTCACATTGACCGAACGCCCCTTATAGGCGAACGCCGAGTTTCGTGCGATGACCAAAAGTCCTGCGAGCTTGGACAGGTCAGTGGTAATGTCTTCGGATAAACCGTCGCTGAAATACTCCTGGTCTGCTTCACCGCTCATATTATCGAATGCCAGCACTGCGATAGATGGTTTGGACGGCATGACCGGAAACCCGTCGGGAACAGCAGTGACTTCTATACCGTTTGAGCAGACAGTGTATGCGCGTACGGGTTCATCGATGTTCTTCACCACCTGCTCACCGATAAACTGAAAGCCGATTCCCATTTTGTTGCCGATCGCTGAGCGAACCGCCTCGGATACACAGATACCACCCGCCTGCGCCAGGCCCTCGAGCCGCGCAGCAATGTTGACGCCGTCACCGTAGACGTCACCCCGGTCTTCAAACACGTCGCCCGAGTTGACGCCGATCCGAAACTGTAGACCCCGGCCGGCAGGAACATCCTCGTTGCGCTCGGCTAATGCCTGCTGAATTTCCCGCGCACAGTTGACCGCATCAATGGCGGCGTCGAACATCGCAAGCGCGGCGTCACCCGCATAGTGCATCACGCGCCCACAGTTAACCTCGACACAATCGGCGAGAAAGTCGAGGTATTCATTCAGCAGTCGGTGGGTGGCATCTTCGTCTTCACGGGTCAGACGGCTATAGTCAACCACGTCGGCGTAAAGAATCGCCGCCAGTTTACGCGGTAGCCGGGTCTGTCGATTACCCCCGTTTTCGGCGGAGTTAGTCAATTGTTGTAGGCTTGTCGAATCCAGCTGCTTGACCAGGGCTATCAGCCGGTAGCCGGTTTTGGTAATGGTTTCGATATAGCGGGGGTCGCGCGCGTTATCGCCGAAGGCTTTGCGTAACTTGATGATTGCATTGCTCAGCGCATCATAACCGACAACAGTTTCAGACCATATCGACTCTTCCAGTTCCTGCCGGGTTATTACATCGCCGGGTCTCGATGCCAGGTGGCTAAGTACAGACATCGCCTTGGGTTCGAGTCTGACCGTTTTTGTTTCATTGCTGATCTGTAACGCCGAAGGGTCGACGTACCACCCGCCGATGGCGAAGGCTTCTCCTCCCTTGTTTACTGCATTTGGGGCATGACTCTCCATAGATGCAGCCAGTATAAATCCGGGGAAATAAATTTGATAGCACGGGATTTAGCAATTGGGCATAGCTAAAATGTATCGTATAGATTAATTTTTGATGATGAGAAGCCGGGTTCAATCCATTGACCCCGATACCTGTCTAATTAACCGCCTTCATCGCCAGCATTTGCTCGACCAGAATATCCTTCTGTAACTGCAGGTGGTAGCCCTGTTCGTCAAGGTTTTTCATTACCGTTTCCGTATCTTCTCTGGCCAATTTGCGATTAGCTTTCAGGTCAAAACTGAAACTGAATTCGGGTTCTCCGAAAACCGATAACAGCGCTTCGGGTACGATTGAAATATCGTCCTTATCAGCCAGATATAAATAGGTATCGACTTTTCGGTTGCTACGATAGATATGACACAACAT
>CAZYYM010000086.1:0-15171 GCA_964651385.1 uncultured Gammaproteobacteria bacterium
TTCGTGGTTACAATCATGTATAGCACCCCTGATGCTGTAAATAATCTTCTGCCCACTCAAGATAATCGTCCTCTGAACCTTCAAATAATATAGTCGGTCTCTTGCTATCGAGCTGGTATCGATACATCGGGTCATAATATTGCTCTAGCAAGATTTTTATACCCTCGTGGAAAGCGTTGGCCGAACCGCTGCTAAAGAACTCGGTTAAAGCCGATTCAAAACAGCTTTTGACAAGAGAATAGCGCTCGCTGCCCATTCGTTTCTGTATTCGCGCAAGGTTATCGAGCACAAATTCGCTGAATCGGATCCTGGCAAGATCACCAAATTCGGTTTGATACTGCGGCCAGGCCTGTAATACATAGTCTTCAGAAATAAGCTGAATACGCGATTCGGTGTCAACCCGCAGAATCGCACGTGGGGCTAGCTTCATTTTGTTAAATAGATATTCGGGCATACTGACGCGGCCGATTCGTCGACCCTCGTCTTCCAGAAAAATCGGCGAGCCCGGCCAGCGATGCCGGTGTTTTAAAAATTCGATGGATACCCTGTTTTCCCAGTTAATATTACCCGGTTGACAGTCTCGTGAATTCTGCCCAAAGGCCGATCCACGGTGGTTAGCAATGCCCTCGAAATCGATATGTCGGGAAATTTTGTTTAATACACGGGTTTTTCCACTACCGGTTAAACCGCTGACTATAACCAGCGGTACCCGGTCGACGCTGATTTCCAGCTCATCGATAAGAAATCGACGCATTGCCTTATAGCCGCCCTTGACAAGCGGAAACTCGATTCCCTGCTCTCGAATCCACTGTTGCGTAGTTCTCGATCGAAGCCCACCCCGGAAACAATACAAATAGCCCTTCTCATGGGCCTTGCAAAACTTTAACCAGGCCTGTAGGCGTTGTTGCCGAATCTCGGGCGTGGCGAGTTCGAGCCCGAGTTTAATTGCCTGCTGCTCACCCGCATTTTTATACTGAATACCAATGGCTTCGCGTTGTTGATCGTCGAGTAGTGGCACATTGCAAGCTGTCGGGAAAGCGCCTTTTTCAAACTCAACCGGTGCGCGTACATCCATCAACGGTACATCGTTGAGAAAAATAGAGCAATAATCGTTGCTATCTTCACGCACGATGACGAATTTCCCAGGATTTATGGATTTGCGGCCGACGTTTAAAATCTTCTGATAAAGTTTCGTGGCTAATATCTTTTATCCGGAACAGTGTTGATAACCGATCCGACAGTTTAAACCCCCTGCGATTGGTGGAAAATAACATAACACCCTGTTTATCGAGCAAAACCATGGCCTTGTCTATCAGGTTTTCATGATCGCGTTGTATATCTAAAGATTCTGCCATTTTTGCCGAATTGGAAAAAGATGGTGGATCAAGAAAGATAATATCGAATAGCCCATTTATATCAAATCGATCTGGGCGATTCAGTAAGTCTACTGCATTGGCACGTACAAACTGGATATCATGTCCCCCCAGATCGTTTATCGCGTGATTTTCTTCGGCCCATTTTAAATAGGTGGCCGACATATCGACATTCACCACTCGGCTGGCCCCACCGAGTGCCGCCTGTACACCAACCGAACCGGTATAGCAAAACAAATTCAATACTGATTTATCCTTCGCCATTTCCTTTACCCGATTCCGCGTAATACGGTGATCGAGAAACAATCCTGAATCGAGATAGTCACTAAGATTCACCAACAATGCAGCATGACCTTCACGTACCTGGAACAATTCTCCCTGATTATCCTGTTTTTGATATTGTTTTTTCCCCCGCTGGCGCTGCCGGATTTTGCTGTACAACAGCGATTCATCGATTTCAAACACTTGTTGCACAGCAACTTTCGCCAGTTCGATGCGTTGTTCCGCAGTATCGACATCGATCGTTTTCGGCGCTTTATATTCCTGCAAGTGATACCAGTGAGTATCCGGCGAAATATCACTTTGGTAAACATCGAGAGCAAAGGCGAATTCGGGAAGATCGGCGTCGTAAACCCGATAGCAATTGACGTTACTACGTTTCGCCCAACGTTGTAAATGTTTGCTGTTTTTCCTTAAACGGTTTAATAGGGGTTGTATCGCTTCGTTATCCTGTTTCGTGCTAGCTGGCGATTCCTTTTCCGGTTTTACATCCTGTGGACTCATTTCAAAACCTGCAAACAGGCAATTGATGGGGCCGTTTTTAATCGGTTTTTTAAAGTCCCTCTTGAACCGCAACCTGTGCAGCAAATCGGGATTGGCTGAAATTAAATAAAGCCGGCCATTGCCAATGCCTTTCAGACCTTGCCCTATCTGACCATACAAACTGGCAAGCCCCTGTTCACTTTTCAGGCGCTCGCCGTAGGGTGGATTGCAAAGTACGATTGCCGGACGGTCATCACGCTCTAGCGCCAGATCGCTAATATCCTGGTGGCTGAATCGAATGTAGTTTTCGACCCCGGCTCTGGCCGCATTGGCATTGGCTATTTTCAACGCACTAGCGTCAAAATCGCTGGCCTCTATATGCGGGTTGACAGTGGAATCAATTTGATTTTCCGACTGTTCAACAAGAACTCGCCATATTTCAGTATCATGCTTCAACCATTTACTAAATCCGAAATAATCCCTGTCCAGACCTGGCGCAATATTTGCCGCGATCATAGCGGCTTCTATGGCAAAGGTGCCCGAGCCGCACATCGGGTCGACAAATCGATGTGTTTTTGAAGTCTCGTAATCCCAACCGGATTGGGCAATCATCGAAGCAGCCAGATGCTCCTTGAGCGGTGCACCAGCATGTTCGCTACGGTAACCCCGGCGGTGCAAACTCTCACCCGATAAATCCAGGCTGATGCTCGCCTGATTACGGTGTATATTGATATGAATATGTAAATCCGGCTGTTGCTTTTCGATAACCGGTCGACTATTCACTTTTTCCCGAAACTGATCGACAATCGCATCTTTCACTTTTAGCGAAGCATAGTGGCTGTGATCAAGATTTGACCGCGACAAGGTCGCCGACACGGCAAAACTATGCCTCGATGTTAAATGTTGACTCCAGTCTATTTGATATACGCCCTGGTATAATTTTTCTTCGTCGCTGGCTGAAAACTGCCCTAACTCGCAAAAAACCCGGTTTGACAGGCGCGAACGCAAACATATCTTGTATACTGCGTCGATTTCTCCTCGTACCTCTACGCCACCATACCGTTTGTTTAATGTAGCGGCACAATTAGTGAGAATTCTTCGCAATTCGTGAAAATGCAGGGTTTCAAAGCCTTTATGGCCGGTGACGAATAGTTTCAGCTCAGACATTAAAGTAATACTCTCTCGATACCGCCGTTGGTCATGCGATTTACAAGCTGATCAAGGCACGTGCCGCAGGATACGATAACCGTCTTAATATCGATACAGTTCAGTGTATTCGCCACACGATGAAGCAAAACGCATTTGCGCATAGTAATGTCATGACTGTCGGCACATAGCTGGGATAGCACGTCGATATCCTGACTTGCGATATCAGCTATCAACAACATCGAGGATGATCAGCGCGGCTGACTTTGGTGCTGTATTTAACCGCTTTGAAATAACGTGCATCGAGATGTTCAAGTCCTGCAAGTTTGACACTTTCCTTGCGATTGCCTTGCAATTCGTTAATCTGTTCCCAGGTGTCCTCACCCATAAATCGGATGACGATTTCACGGTCACTGAACGAGGTGTAGTTATATGGAATTTCACGAATTCTTTCAGTCATTGGCCAAACATAAGCAATAGGAACGGGCTAAATGCCCCGAGGCTGAATATACCCGTCATAAATGAGTTTAATGGAGGCTGTCTCTAGCGGGTTGCAATATATCATCTTATCGATATAAATGATTACAACATCGAATTATATGAAAATAGTCGCAGAAAAATTCAGCAAATTTAGGCTATATTGCAGGGAACCCAATAGCAATTAAATAGACATATAACCGGAGATGAACACGACTCGTAAAAATAAATCAGCATCGGGTCATGAAATCTTCGAACAGGCTCTGACGCTGAGCACACAGGGCATAGACCTGCTCTTAAAAAACTTCTTCGACCAGATTTCATATGTAACATTTCATCATCTATCGGCTAAAGACAGCAAAAGGCTTATAGCTCAAATTAATCGCAAACGAGATGCCATCTATAGGTCTTTTCTTATTCAGTTTAAAAAAAATTTCGCTGATTTTGCAGCCTTACGTAAATCCCGCCCCCCTGAATCGAAGGCTTCCGATCGGCATCTACTTGGCCTCGTTGGCACTAATGAATTTACCGAAAGCGAAGAACTGGGGTCAACGATCGCTCGATTTGAGGTTCGCTACTACAAATTTTATCTGTCCACGGGCAAAGCGCTCCGCCATTGTATCAGGGGCAACCAGGTTGATCCGATCGACAACCCGCTACATGTCAAGCACCTGTGTCGGTCCTTTCAGTATTCTATAAAAGGTTTAAACCTTGTAATCGCCCAAAAGATTGCGCTTCACAGACTTTTTGCTGACTCCGTTATCGATCGACTGGAACCTCTTTACGCCAGTCTCGAGCAGTATTTTATCGAGCATAACGTACCCCCCGACTGTAATTCGATGCCGATAAAATCATCTACTCAAGAATCGAGTACAGTGCCTACGCCGGGTAGTTCAGTTGCAACATCTCACATCCCGGCATTAGTCGATGTTTTTCAAAATTTCAAGGAAAAATCAAATAGAACTGAGGGCGCCTGCAGAGATTTTTTTCCTGAGTTAAAACAAATACTTGGACAACGCGATATTAAAGACTTCAACCACTTAATCGATCATTTAGCGACTATTTTTGAAGTGGTATTTTCGGACGAGGATCTTGCCGATCGAATTAAGGAACAAATAGCCAGGCTGCAAATATTTATATTCATGTCCGAAATCCGGCAAAGTGGATTCCTGATTCACTCGAGTCATCCCGCCCGGCGGCTCATAGAAACAGTTATTCGAACAGAAGTTGATTTTGAATTAGCGGGCTTGTCAGACCGATCTGGCTATGATTTCTTACGCAAAGAAATCGATAATATCAGTAATGAACCGTTTATCGAGGCCCATACTTACGACAATTTACGGGAACGATATATTCGATATACTATTGACAAACCCACGTTCGGAACAG
Organism: uncultured Gammaproteobacteria bacterium; assembly: GCA_964651385.1. Classification (GTDB taxonomy): domain Bacteria; phylum Pseudomonadota; class Gammaproteobacteria. The sequence goes on from CAZYYM010000086.1 coordinate 5,148, forward strand.
TCGCCGATATCAAAGCAGGTGAGAAATCAGGGCATCTAGAAGCTGAAGACGAGGCTGAATTTAATGCAATATCAGAGCCTGGGTTTGAACCTGACCATGAATCTGAAATGGTAGAAATAGAACTTGTCGATGTTGAACCCGACATCGCCAGCCAAAAATTCGAGAATAATGTTGCGGTGATTCAGTCCATCGTCGATGAAATAACGATGCCTCTACGAATTCAGGGCCGCTCACTAATACTGTTCGATCAAGTCTGGTCGCCGTTATTACTCGAAGTCGCAACAGCTCAGGGTTTTAAATCGCCTGCATGGCAACAATTGATAACCATCGCCAAGACCCAGGCCTGGATACTTACACCGAAGAACAATCAGGACGATCTTGATAAACTCATGTCAATGTTCGCTACTGTAGAAAGGTCATTGATTCAAAGCATGCAATCTTTGTCGAAATCAGCGGATCAACAGGCCTCCCTACTGGAGTTTCTGGAACGCGAGCAGGCCGATGTAATCGCGCACACGAGAGCACGTATTGAAGAATCATTACTAGTAGCCGTGCACTTGAAGGCAAAACCGCCAACCGAGGAGCCCTACCTTGCCAGACAAAAACCGGATAACGATGATTTCTCAGATACGATCAACGAGTTTTCTAATTTGATGGAAAGCGGTCGTTTCAATAGATCCCACGGCATACTCAAAGCGCTGAAATCTGAGCATTCTGCCTCTAAACCCAAAACCATAGTCGATGCTAAAAATATTCACAAAAGCGACTGGGTAAAATTCAAACGAGACGATAACTGTATTTTGGCTAAGCTTACCTGGAAAGCCAAAGACAATAGTCAATTTATCTTCGTTGATCATGACGGTAATCGAGTTTGTGAAATTTCCAGGGCCGGTTTGGACAAGGCACTAACGGCTGGAAATATCTCCCTCATATCGTCCACATCAGTTAGCTCACGACGACCTGCCTTTAATGCCATTCAAACGATTAAATAGAATCGAAAAAAACCTGACCTAAATCAGCCAGGCTTTATGGTCCCCTGCAGAAATCGCGACGAGTTTTACACGCCTAATAACAAACGGGTCGGATCTTCCAGTGCGTTTTTGATAGTTACCAGAAATTGTACCGCATCTTTACCATCAACAATCCGATGGTCGTAAGTCAATGCAAGGTACATCATTGGGCGCGCAACAATCTCTCCATCGATCACTACCGGACGCTGCTGAATAGAATGCATACCCAAAATTGCGGATTGAGGCGGATTCAAGATGGGCGTCGATAGCATAGAGCCGAAAATACCACCGTTAGTAATGCTAAAAGTGCCGCCGGTTAGCTCATCGATACTCAATTTTCCCGACTGCGCGCGCTCACCCATGGAACGAATTTCGAGTTCAATATCAGCGTATCCAAGCTGATCGGCATCGCGTAACACAGGTACTACCAGCCCACGGTTTGAGCTTACTGCAATACCAATATCAAAATAGTCATGGTAAACGATATCGTCGCCGTCGATAGAAGCATTTACTGCCGGGAAGCGTTTCAGGGCTTCAACCGATGCTTTAGTGAAAAACGACATCATACCCAATTTGACGCCGTGTGTTTTTTCGAACGATTCCTTATATTTGCCGCGTGCATCCATCATTGGTTTCAGATTAACTTCGTTAAACGTCGTTAACATGGCGGCAGAATTCTGCGCCTGTTTCAAACGTTCAGCAATCTTGGATCGCATCCGGCTCATAGGTACCCGGCGATCATTTCTACCGATGCCGGAAACTACTGCCGCGGGTGCTGGTGTGCTGGCCGGTACGGCAGATTCGGGTTTTTGTTTTTGTAGATGTTGATTTACATCATCTTTTAGAATGGCGCCTTTTTTACCACTGGCCTTAATCTCTTCAGCCGACAAATCATTTTCGTTCATCAATTTGCGAACCGAAGGACTGGCTTTACTCACGGCCACCTTGTCTTCATCTGCTTTGCTCTTTTCGACTGTTTCGGCTTTGGGCACGTCGGTGTTAATGAGAGCAAGAATATCCCCGTCTTTGACCGTATCGCCACTCTCGAAAGAGATTGACTCAATAACACCTGCATGTGCAGCAACAATTTCAAGTACTACCTTGTCAGTTTCGAGGTCGACTATGTTTTCGTCTACCGATACGGCATCACCTGCTTTTTTATGCCAGTCACCAAGGGTACCTTCAGTGACCGATTCAGGTAATGCGGGAACTTTAAGTTCAACCAGCATGATTTACTCCAGTTTTCCAGTTTCAGGGAAATATGCCGGTTCGACCAATTCGAACCGGTTTGATAAAAATGATTTTGTGATAATAAATGACTTTTGGGAAATCTGAAACCCGATCCTTAAAAAATCTGCTTCAATTTATAACTCGAACGCCTCTTTTACCAACTGCGATTCCTGTTCCAGATGTAGGGACATATAACCGACAGCCGGTGATGCAGACGAAATTCGTCCTGCAAATTTCACTCTTAATGGTTCAAACGTTTCATTGAGACGACTTTTAAATTCGCGCCAGGCACCCTGGTTTCTGGGCTCGTCCTGACACCATACCACCGTTTCCAGATTGGGGTATTGGTTATGAATTTCTTTAAGATCAACCCGGGGAAAAGGATAGAGCTGTTCGACGCGTACTATAGCAGTGGTATGATCATATTGTTTCTGTCTCACTTCATGGAGTTTATAATATATCTTGCCACAACATAAAACGATCCGCTTCACTTTGGCGTTATCCACATCGTCAGTTTCAGGGATAACTTTCTGAAAGCTACCTTCACTAAATGCACTGACTGGCGATACTGCGGATTCGTGTCTGAGCAGGCTCTTGGGGCTCATTATAATTAAGGGTTTTCTAAATCCGCACTTCATTTGCGTGCGTAACAGGTGAAATATCTGTGAAGGTAAGGTCGGTAGCACTACCCGCATATTGTGTTGAGCACAGAGCTGCAGGTACCTTTCTACTCGAGCTGACGAATGTTCTGGACCCTGCCCTTCATAGCCATGCGGCAGCAGCATAACAAGGCTACTCAATCGACCCCATTTCATTTCGCCAGAGCTGATAAACTGGTCTATAACGACCTGTGCACCATTAGCAAAATCGCCGAACTGCGCTTCCCAGATAACCAGTGTCTTGGGGTCGGTGGATGAATAACCATACTCGAAGCCCAGCACCGCTTCTTCCGAGAGGAATGAATTTATGACCTCAAACCGTGGCTGGTCTTCAGCTAAATGCTTAAGTGGTTTGTATACTTCCCCAGTGCTCTGGTCATGCAATGCAGCGTGGCGGTGAAAAAACGTACCTCGTTCACAATCCTGACCCGATAAACGAATTGAGATATCATCATCAAGCAGTGCCGCGTAGGATAATGTTTCGGCAAAACCCCAGTCACAAAATATTTCACCATCGAGCATTTTCTGGCGGTTTTCCATAATTTTCTTAACCCTGTGGTGTAACTGATACCCCTCGGGTAAGGTCATCATTTTATCTCCCAGTCGACGCACTGTAGCTGGGCTGATTCGGGTTTGTTCTGCATCGACATTATTGACGTCACCTTTATCAAAGCCCGCCCAGTCCCTGGCAGCCGAGGCTTCCAGACCTGAAGCCACGTTCAGTGCCACACCGCCACCCTGTTCGATTGCCTTACGATAATCGGCAATCATTTCATCGACCTTTGCCCGGGTGGTAAATCCTTCGTCGATGAGTTTTTGCGCATGCAAATCGACCAGTCGCGGGTGATTACGAATGACGTCATACATCCTGGGTTGGGTAACCGCCGGTTCATCGGCTTCGTTATGGCCATAACGACGATAACAAACCATGTCGATAACAACATCCTGCTGAAATTCTTCGCGAAACTGTACCGCCAGTTCTGCAATAAAGACACAAGCTTCGGGGTCATCCCCATTCACATGAAATATTGGTGCCTGGATCATTCTGGCGATTTCTGTGCAATAGAGTGTAGATCGAACATCGCGCGGATTACTGGTGGTAAAGCCGATCTGATTATTGACAATAATATGAATACTTCCGCCAGTTTTGTAACCACGGGTTTTACACATATTAAATGTTTCCATTACCACTCCCTGCCCCGCAAATGCAGCATCACCATGAATTAGTATCGGTAAAACATCCCGGGTTTTATGGTCACGGAAACGGTGTTGTCGCGCTCGAACAGAACCTTCTACAACCGGATCGACAATTTCCAGATGTGACGGGTTGAATGCCAAAGCCAGGTGCATCGGTCCTTCATCGGCATATATATCAGATGAAAAACCCTGATGATACTTCACGTCATAGTTATATCGGTTGTCCCAATCGATATTTCCTTCAAACTCATCAAATAAATCTGAGGGCATTTTGCCGAATATATTGGTTAAGACATTCAGCCGACCGCGATGGGCCATGCCAATGACGACCTCGCGAGTTTGATTGGCACCAGCCTCCTGAATGATTCTATCCAGCAATGGAATTAAGGATTCACCACCTTCCAGCGAGAACCTTTTCTGACCAATGTAACGGGTATGGAGATACTTCTCCAGATTTTCGGCGGCAATAATTCGATCGAGAATACGATTTTTGCGACCTTCGCGGAAATTCGGCGTAGCGAGAGTTCTCTCGAGGCGCTCCTGTATCCATCGTTTTTGCGGCAAATCTTCGATGTACATATATTCCGAAGCAAGAGTGCCGCAGTATGTCTTTTCCAGGCGCTCGACAATATCACGTAATGGCGATTCATCGAGGCCATACATCGAGCCGGTATTGAAAATGGTATCAAGATCATTCTCATCTAGATTATGACCTTCCAGTGTTAAATCCCTGGTTGGGTCTTTCTGCTGCTGACCCAACGGATCTATTTTAGATCGTCGATGACCTTTTATACGATAGGCATTAATTAATTGAAGTACCGATACCTGCTTGGTCTGAAACTCGGATTGAGCCGTGCTGACATTACCGCCACCTGCTTTTCGATTCAAAACAGCAGATCTCATCTGGTCCTGAATCGCGAGATGATCCTGATCGGGTGTTAAGCCACCATTCTTGAGACCCGAAAACCAGTTCCGCCAGTTTTCATCGACATTTGACTCGTTTTTGAGATATTCACTGTACAATTCTTCAATGAATACAGCATTGCTACCCTGAAGATAACTTTCCTGCTGCATTTTATCCATGCTCATGTATTAAGTCTCGCTTTTGATAAATGGTTTAGTGAATCGTTTTCATTGGGAAATCTTATACATAATAGCTGAAAAATCGCCTAGTGCTGGATACAATTGTACAAGTAATTTCATATCTATCTATTGGCAATCGTTTAAATAACTGACCTGCAGGCCATATTCGCATACGAATTTTTAATATCATTAGATGAGAAGCTTCTATCGTTAGATATTCACGATCAAAGCGGTTCCCTATTCTTAATCCCCTGCTAGAATACCGCAACTTCTTCCGGATGTAATTGAATGGCTCAATATATTTATACCATGAATGGCGTGGGTAAAGTTGTACCACCGCAAATTGAAATTTTAAAGGACATATCACTTAATTTTTTCCCCGGTGCAAAAATAGGCGTACTTGGTTACAACGGAGCAGGTAAATCGACGCTGCTGCGAATAATGGCAGGTGTAGATACCGAATACAGTGGAGAAGCTCGGCCACAGTCCGGCATTAAAATTGGATATCTTGCGCAGGAGCCCGCACTTGACAATAGCCTGGATGTTCGCGGCAACGTAGAACTGGGCGTCGCCGAAACTAAAGCAATACTCGATCGATTTAACAAAGTCAGTGCCCAGTTCGCTGAACCCGACGCCGACTTTGACCAGCTTATGGCGGAACAGGCAGAGCTTCAGGAAAAAATTGACAATGCAGGTGCCTGGGAACTCGATCGTAAACTCGAAATTGCGGCCGATGCATTACGCCTGCCACCATGGCATGCCGCGGTCGAGCATCTTTCCGGTGGTGAAAAGAGACGCGTTGCTTTATGTCGGCTACTGCTCTCAAATCCCGACATGCTTATTCTTGACGAACCAACCAACCATTTGGATGCGGAATCGGTCGGATGGCTGGAAAGGTTTTTACAGGACTTTCCTGGCACCGTAATAGCCGTTACCCACGATCGCTATTTTCTTGATAATGTTGCCGGCTGGATACTCGAACTCGACCGTGGGCATGGTATTCCATGGAAAGGTAATTATTCTACCTGGCTGGATCAAAAACAGAAACGCCTTGAGCACGAAGAACGTTCCGAAAAGGCACGGCAGAAGTCGATGAAGGCCGAACTCGAATGGGTTAACTCGAATCCAAAGGGTCGGCAGTCAAAAAGCAAAGCACGATTAAAACGCTTCGAGGAAATATCATCACAGGATTACCAAAAACGGTCTGAAACCAGTGAATTGTATATTCCCCCCGGCCCGCGCCTGGGCGATGTGGTTGTTCAAATAGAAGGTGGCAAAAAATCTTACGGCAATAAGTTGCTCTATCAAAATCTCGAATTCAAATTACCGCGGGGAGGTATTGTCGGCATCATCGGTCCCAATGGCGCCGGTAAATCCACATTGTTTAAAATCATGGTCGGACAAGAAGGCCTCGACGAAGGCGCTATGCAAATTGGTGAAACAGTCCAGATATCCTATGTCGATCAGTCGCGGGATGACCTCGATGGCAATAAGACAATTTGGCAGGAGCTTTCAGATGGTCTTGACAATATCATTGTTGGCAATTATTCGATTCCATCGCGGGCCTATGTCTCGCGTTTCAATTTTCGTGGGGCGGCACAACAGAAATTTGTTAAGGATTTATCCGGTGGTGAACGTAATCGTCTGCACCTCGCCAAGTTGTTAAAAAGCGGCGGCAATTTATTACTACTGGATGAGCCAACCAACGACCTGGATGTTGAAACATTGCGGGCACTCGAAGATGCCATCCTTGAATTTCCAGGTTGCGTGGTCGTCATCTCTCATGATCGCTGGTTCCTCGACCGGATTGCGACGCATATTCTCGCTTTTGAAGGCGACAGCCAGGTTTACGCTTACGAAGGCAATTATTCCGAATACGAAACACATCGCAGACAGCGTATGGGCCAGGTTGCAGACCAGCCACATCGCATTAAATATAAAAAACTGGAAGTTTAGTAGTGTCCAACTCAGATAAGTTATTCAGCCGACTCGATGCACTCCTCGACCGTGTGGACCAACTCATTCCTACCACTGCAACGATCGAAACCAGCGATCAATTTCAGGCTTATCGCTGGAAGAATTCCGGGCTTGAAGGCATTGCTAATTTTGACCGAGTCGATCAATCCGAGTTACTTCACCTCGAGCGGCAAAAAAACCTGTTGACAAGAAACACAGCACTATTCATGTCAGATAATCTGGCCAACAACGCTTTGCTCTGGGGCGCCCGGGGGACCGGAAAATCTTCTTTAATTAAAGCCCAACTGAATATTTTTCTTGGGCAAAATCTTTGCATTGTCGAAATTCCAAAATCTGCCACGAACCAGCTGTTCGATATTATCCGCACACTCAGCGGCGACAGCCGAAAATTTATTGTCTACCTGGATGATTTATCATTTGAGTCAAACGATGACTCTTACAAAGCATTAAAAGCCTGCCTCGAAGGCTCGTTACAACCTCAACCTGACAATGTTATTATCTACGCAACTTCAAATCGCCGACATCTAATGCCGGAAAGCATGCAGGACAACCTCGACAGTACCATGGTAGAAGGCCAGCTGCACCCCAGTGACAGTATCGAAGAAAAAATATCACTATCCGACCGCTTCGGCCTCTGGTTATCCTTCCACCCTTTTACCCAGGATCAGTATCTCGCGGTTGTCGAACAGACATTATTACAACGCCAGTTCAAAATGGATGAGGCAGCGCGTGCAGAAGCACTTCGTTTCGCGACACAGCGGGGTTCTCGCAGCGGTCGAATCGCTTTTCAGTTTGCGGCTTACTGGGCCAGCTTGTGTCGTTGAATCACCCCGTCGCAAACAGACGGATTCAATTGCAGGCTAGCGCATAATAAACGGGTTCGCCATCGGTTCGCTGGAGGTATTTATCCACACCGTTTTGGTGCGTGTGTAATCGTATATTGTATCGACTCCACTCTCGCGACCGGGGCCGCTATTTTTAAATCCACCGAATGGCGCGATCGGAGATATGACACGGTAGGTGTTTACCCAGACGATACCGGATCGAATGGCATCTGAAACACGCAAAGCTCGAGCAACATTAGAGGTAAAAACACCCGAACCAAGTCCGAAATCGGAACTATTGGCGAGCTTTATAGCCTCCTCTTCCGTGTCAAAACTTAAGGCTGACAATATTGGGCCAAACATTTCCTCGCGTACTGTGCGTATCTGTTGATTTGGGCAATCCAGGATGGTTGGCGTGTAATACCAGCCACAGTCGAAACCATCCGGACGTTTACCACCAAATAATAATTTAGCTCCCTCATTTACAGCATCGTTAACCGATTCGCTGATATGGTCATATTGCTCCTGCGTGGCTAGTGGTCCAACCTGAGTTTCATCTGCCAGAGGATCGCCAATTTGAATTAGTTTTGCACGTTCCACCAGTTTCTCCAGAAACTTTTCGCGGATGCTAGACTGGATAAATACGCGTGATCCAGCAACACAGCTCTGGCCCGTGGCACCGAAGTTACCCGCGATTGCTCCATTAACGGCGCTCTCCAGATCTGCATCCTCAAAGACGATAATGGGCGACTTGCCTCCCAGTTCCAGCGAAACAACAGCAAAGTTTTCTGCGGTATTTCGAACAATATGCCGCGCAGTTTCGGGGCCACCGGTAAAAGCGACGCGGGCTACATCCGGGTGACTGGTCAGCATACGTCCACAGGGTTCGCCAAAGCCGGTAATAACATTGATTACTCCGGGAGGAAAACCGGCCATCTCAACAATTTTGGCGAATTCAAACATCGGCGCGGGCGCCACTTCAGAAGCTTTCAACACGACCGTGTTACCTGCCGCTAAAGCCGGTCCTATTTTGGTGGCTGTCAGAAACATCTGCGCATTCCACGGTACCACGGCAGCGACAACGCCAATCGGCACACGCTTGGTGAAGACATGCATATCCGGTTTGTCAATCGGGAGCGTTGCTCCCTGAATCTTGTCGGCCAGGCCGCCGAAGTAATAGTAGTAATCGGAAACATAACCGGTCTGTGCGCGGGTTTCTTTGGCCAGCTTACCACTATCAATGGTTTCGATTTCACCGAGATGCTGGGCATGCTCGCCAATAAGATCACCCAGCCTATGCAACATTTTACCCCGTTGGGTTGCAGTCATCTTCGCCCAGGGGCCTTCACTTAATGCACGCTGCGCCGCCGCAACAGCTCGTTTGACTTCCGTTTCACCGGCCACTGCTGCGGTGGCCCAGATTTCGCCCGTCGCCGGATTCACCGATTCCAGTGTCGCGCCATCGACTGCATCGCACCATTGTCCGTCGATATACATTTGATAGTGTTTCATTAACAACTCCCCGGAATTAAAATCAGCCTGAAACTTTACAGTGCGTGGGGGTTAATTTCTATACATGGATCAGATTATTTTACCGACGCCTTAGCTGGCAAATTAAACAGCTTTAGATTTATGCGCTGTAAAAGGAGAGTTATAGTAATAGCAGCATATATCCATGCTTCGAGATAATCGGCTTTAATCAGCCAGAGGTAGTGCAATATAACCAGGATAGCTACCAGGTAAGTAAGTTTATGCAAGGACTTCCAGCGCCTGCCCAGACGTCGAATCATGACTTGATTCGAGGTTATCGCCAGAGGAATCAGTAACATCAGACCGCTGAATCCTAAGGTAATATACGGTCGGTCAATTATATCTTCAAACATATCGTTAAAATCCAACGAATGGTCAGCGATAAACCAGATCAAAAAATGGCAGGAGGCGTAAAAGAATACGTATAAACCCCGTATACGACGGAAGCGAATCAATGTACAGTTATTTGTACAATTAAGGATAGCGGATCGAGCTAGTCTGGCCACCGGTAAGG
>CAZYYM010000087.1:0-15167 GCA_964651385.1 uncultured Gammaproteobacteria bacterium
CCGATGGTGCCCACATTTACGTGGGGCTTGTTTCTTTCAAATTTTTCTTTTGACACGATTCTATCCTCTATCAAAAAATTAGGTCATTTCAGACTATTCAACTAAATACCACCTTTAACTATAGCAGCGGCAATATTTTTTGGCGCCTCTTCGTATTTTTCAAATTCCATCGAATAGGTCGCCCGACCCTGGGTTGCCGACCGCAAATCGGTGGCATAACCAAACATTTCTGCCAGCGGCACCGAAGCCCGGATCACCTTTCCGGTTACAACATCCTCCATGCCTGAGACTACGCCGCGACGTCGATTTAAATCACCCATCACGTCACCCATGTATTCTTCCGGCGTGACCACTTCAACTTTCATCAATGGCTCAAGTAATACCGGGTCGGCCGCCAAAGCACCTTCCCGCATAGCCAGCGAACCCGCCAGTTTAAACGCCAATTCATTCGAGTCCACATCATGGTAAGAACCGTCGTACAGCGTTACCTTGACATCAACTAGTGGAAAACCGGCTAACACACCATTTTCCATCTGCTCCCGCGCGCCTTTATCAACCGCTGCAATGTATTCTCGAGGGACCACACCGCCGACAATCGAATTTTCAAATTCGTAGCCCGAGCCTTCTTTGGCCGGTTCAAGCTTTAACCAGACATGGCCGTACATCCCACGACCACCACTCTGACGGACAAACTTGCCTTCTTGCTCGACCGCGTTTCGAATCGTTTCGCGAAACGCTACCTGCGGCTTGCCGATATTCGCTTCGACGCCAAATTCACGTCTCATACGATCAACGATAATATCGAGATGCAATTCACCCATCCCCGAAATTATGGTTTGACCCGACTCTTCGTCAGTTCGCACACGAAACGAGGGATCCTCCCTGGCCAGCTTGCCAAGCGCAACACCCATCTTATCCTGGTCCGACATTGTTCTCGGCTCGACCGCTACCGAGATTACTGGATCGGGAAACTCCATGCGCTCAAGCATAATTTTATTCGCGACATCGCACAGGGTATCCCCGGTACCGATATCCCTGAGCCCGACCGCCGCCGCAATATCGCCGGCGCGAACTTCTTTTAACTCTACTCGTGAGTTTGCATGCATCTGCAATACTCGACCGATACGCTCTTTCTTGCCTCGCACCGTGTTGTAAATCGAATCACCCGATTTCAACACGCCAGAATACACGCGAAAGAAAGTCAGATTACCGACAAACGGATCTGTTGCGATCTTAAACGCCAAGGCCGCAAACGGCTCATTGTCGTCCGCATGCCTTTCGCCAGGTTCCTCACCCTCGGTGCTCACGCCTTGTATTGCGGGAACATCCTTCGGAGATGGCATATAAAGAATAATCGCATCCAGCATTGCCTGTACGCCCTTATTTTTAAAGGCAGTACCGCACAAAGTCGGTACGATTTCCCCCGACAGCGTGCGTTGGCGCAATCCCCGGTGGATTTCCTGCTCGTTCAAAGTACCTTCTTCAAGATACTTTTCCATTAATTCATCGTTGGCTTCGGCCGCGGCTTCGATCATATTCTCGCGCCACTCGTCGCAGACAGCCTGCAACTCTGTCGGAATTTCTTCCTCAACATAGGTTGTTCCCATGTTGGACTCGTCCCAGACAATCGCCTTCATCTGTATCAGGTCGGCGACGCCCCTGAAATTTTCTTCCGCACCGATATTTATTTGAACCGGCACCGGATTACTGCCCAGTCGCTCGCGTATCTGACCTACTACACGCAGGAAGTCTGCACCCGAGCGATCCATCTTATTGATGAAGGCCATACGTGGCACACGATACTTATTTGCCTGGCGCCAAACCGTTTCGGACTGTGGTTCTACCCCACCGACAGCACAGAATACTGCGCAAGCGCCATCCAGAATACGTAAAGATCGCTCGACTTCAATGGTAAAATCGACATGCCCCGGGGTGTCGATAATGTTGATCCGGTGTTGATCAAACTGCTCATCCATACCTTTCCAGAAACAGGTTGTAGCAGCCGAGGTAATAGTTATACCGCGCTCCTGCTCCTGTTCCATCCAGTCCATCACGGCTGCGCCGTCATGCACTTCACCAATTTTGTGCGAGACACCTGTATAAAACAGTATTCGCTCTGTGGTCGTCGTCTTGCCCGCATCGATATGGGCCATAATGCCGATATTTCGATACTGTGTAATCGGGGTCGTACGCGCCACCGTGCTGCCTTTCAGTCTGTTGTTGAAAAACTTACCAGCGGAAGTGTGCAAACGCCTTATTGGCTTCAGCCATACGGTGCGTATCTTCCCGTTTCTTAACTGCGCTACCTTTACTTTCCGAAGCGTCGAGCAATTCACCCGCAAGCTTCTGCGCCATGGTTTTTTCGCCTCGCTTTTGCGCAGCATCAATCAACCAGCGCATAGCCAACGTATTACGACGCGAAGCACGTACTTCTACGGGTACCTGGTAGGTAGCACCACCGACCCGGCGCGATTTAACTTCGACCATCGGACGAACGTTTTCCAACGCTTTTTCCATCAGATCAACCGGTTCTATACTGCTTTTACCGGCAATATTGTCTAATGCATAATACATGATACGTTCTGCGGTTGATTTTTTACCGCTGCGCATAATCATGTTGATAAATTTAGCAATTTGCTGATCTCCGAATTTGGGATCGGGCAGAATTTCCCTTTTCGGGACCTCTCTACGTCTTGGCATGGATCGAGTACCTGTGACCTATATTCTATTAAAGTTAAGACTTGGGACGCTTGGCGCCGTATTTCGAACGACCCTGACGACGGGTTGGAACACCCTGGGTATCGAGGCTACCTCGAACCACATGATAACGCACACCGGGTAAATCCTTAACACGGCCGCCACGGACCAGAACTACAGAGTGCTCTTGCAGATTATGGCCTTCGCCACCAATGTACGAGGCAACTTCGTAACCGGTAGTTAAACGCACGCGCGCGACCTTTCTTAATGCCGAGTTGGGCTTTTTCGGAGTCGTTGTGTATACGCGAGTACACACGCCACGCTTTTGCGGTGACGCCTCCAGCGCCGGCACGTTACTCTTCGAACGTTTTGACTGGCGTGGCTTACGTACCAACTGGTTAACTGTTGCCATCGAATTGACTCTCCTACGAGCATTCTGTTAATTTCTGGTGTCTTAACAAACAACAGGCTATACATTAGATGTATAGCCTGATATTAGGGAGGCGGAATTTTAGGGGCGAAACTGCCTTCTGTCAACCGCTTATTTACTGGCCCCGAGGCCCATTATTCGGAAGCTGTCACTTCTTCGGGAACCTGTCCTACCGCCACCTCTGACATCATTTCTTCGAGACTCTCTGCTGGCGCATCCTCCGGCATAATCGGCATGGTTGGTTGCAGACGATTGCGACGACGTTCCTCGTGATAGGTCTGGCCGGTTCCAGCCGGGATCAAGCGACCAACAATGACATTTTCCTTGAGGCCGTGCAGATTATCTTTCGCTCCTTTAACCGCAGCTTCAGTTAGAACACGCGTGGTTTCCTGGAATGAGGCAGCAGAAATGAATGATTCTGTAACTAGCGAGGCCTTGGTAATGCCGAGCAGATCCTGCTCATAAGTAGCAGGTTTCTTGCTCATTGCAAGCGCTTTGTCGTTCAAATCGAGAACGCGCGCCTTGTCCACCTGATCACCGCGAAGCAAACGGGTATCGCCGCCATCTACAATTGTCACCTTACGCAACATCTGCCGAACAATCACCTCGATGTGCTTGTCGTTTATGACAACACCCTGTAGGCGATAAACGTCTTGCACTTCACTAACCATGTAATTGGTTAAATCACGCAGGCCTTTAATGCGAACAATATCATGCGAATCGAGTTCACCATCGACCAGTGTCTCACCCTTTTCCACATGCTCACCTTCGAACACATTGATATGACGAAACTTGGGAATTAGCGTTTCATTCGATTCCTCATTCGAATCGGTAATAACCAGGCGCTTCTTACCCTTGGTTTCCTTACCGAAGGATATGGTTCCGGTCATTTCAGCCAATATTGCCGGCTCCTTCGGCTTTCTGGCTTCAAAAAGGTCGGCTACACGAGGCAAACCACCGGTAATATCGCGGTTCTTTGAAGATTCCTGCGGAATTTTCGCCAGTACATCACCAACATTGATCGAGGCGCCATCCTCAACATTAACAAATGCGCCACCCGGCAGCATATAGTGAACTGGAATATTAGTGCCTGCATAACACAGGATTTCGCCTTTTTTATCGATTAATTCGATAGTCGGTCGTAACTCCTTACCCGCGTTAGAACGAATTGAATCATCCATAACCTCGATCGAAGTCAAACCCGTTATATCGTCGACCTTGTTTAGTACGGTAACCGATTCGACAAAATCAGAAAATTTAACCTTACCTGCTACCTCTGTAATTACCGGGTGCATGTGCGGATCCCAGGTTGCCATAGTCTGACCCGATTTGACTTCATCGCCGTCGGCCACCAGGAATTCCGAACCATATGGGATCTTGTAGCGCTCCTTCTCACGTCCATTCTCATCAACAATACCAATTTCACCGGACCGTGATACTGCAACCAGACGCTTCGATGAATTCTTAACAACCTTTATATTATGGAAATTGGCTGTGCCTGAGTTTTTGATTTCGATACTGTTAACCGACGCCGAACTACTCGCCGCGCCACCGATGTGGAAGGTACGCATGGTTAACTGTGTTCCCGGCTCACCGATCGACTGAGCCGCGATAACGCCGACTGCTTCACCTTTGCCAACCAGATGACCACGAGCCAGTTCGCGCCCATAACACTTAACGCACAAGCCATGGCGCGCTTCACATGTGACTGCAGAACGAACCACGATTTCCTCGACACCTAGCTCATTAATAATTTCCGCTTCGCGTTCTTCTAGCAGGGTACCATTTTCGATAATAATATTACCGTCACTGTCTTCCAGATCCTGCTGTATAGTGCGACCCAGTACCCGCTCGCCCAGATCAACGACGATATCACCACCTTCGATAATGGGGCGCAATTCGATTCCCTGGATGGTACCGCAATCATCCATATTGACAACCAAATCTTGAGAAACGTCTACCAGACGGCGCGTCAGGTAACCAGAATTGGCAGTCTTCAATGCCGTATCAGCCAGACCTTTACGAGCACCGTGGGTTGAAATAAAGTATTGCAGGACATCGAGACCTTCTCGAAAGTTGGCAGTGATAGCATTCTCAATGATCGAGCCATCCGGCTTGGCCATCAATCCACGCATACCAGCCAGCTGCCTGATCTGAGCGGCAGAACCACGTGCCCCGGAATCGGCCATAACAAAAATTGAATTGAAGGAATCCTGCTCAACCTCATTGCCATCCGAATCCATGACATTTTCCTTGCCGATTTCTTTCATCATTGCGCGCGCTACCTTATCGTTGGCATGCGACCAGATATCGACCACTTTATTATAACGTTCGCCGGAAGTTACCAGGCCGGTAGTCCACTGCTTCTCGATATCCTTGATTTCAGCTTCAGCGCTGTTGATTAAATCGGCTTTTTCGTCCGGGATAATCATGTCGTTGACACCGATCGAAATACCTGACCGTGTCGCGTAATGATAACCGGTATACATCAATTGATCGGCTAGGATTACCGTATCTTTCAAACCGACATCACGGTAACAGGCGTCAATCAAGATCGATACATTTTTCTTATCAAGTGTCCGGTTAATCAGATCAAAAGACAGCCCTTTCGGTAGCAATTCACTGAGAATAGCGCGCCCAACCGTCGTTTCAACCAGGCGTTTTATTGCCGTTTTTTCGCCATTTTCCACCTGGTATTCTCTGACCCGGCACTTAATTTTTGCCTGCAATTCGATGACATGATTCTGATAAGCACGTAACGCTTCCTTGGCATCACTAAAGACCATGCCTTCACCCTGAACGTTGATTTTATCCCGGGTCATATAGTAAAGACCAAGGATGATATCCTGAGTCGGTACGATAATTGGCTTACCATTGGCAGGCGACAGGATGTTATTGGTCGACATCATTAGTGCGCGAACCTCGAGTTGCGCTTCCAGTGACAATGGCACGTGTACCGCCATCTGGTCACCGTCAAAGTCGGCGTTGAACGCTGTACAGACCAGTGGGTGCAACTGGATCGCCTTACCTTCAATCAGCGTTGGCTCGAAAGCCTGGATACCGAGTCGGTGCAGCGTCGGGGCACGATTAAGCATGATCGGGTGCTCGCGAATAACTTCTTCAAGTATATCCCAGACTTCAGCTACTTCACGCTCGACCAGCTTTTTGGCGGCTTTTATGGTTGTCGCCAGGCCGCGCAATTGCAACTTACTGAAAATAAAAGGCTTGAACAGCTCTAGCGCCATTTTCTTCGGCAAGCCACATTGGTGCAGCTTCAGTGTGGGCCCAACAACAATCACAGAACGGCCCGAATAGTCGACGCGTTTACCGAGCAGATTCTGGCGGAAACGGCCCTGTTTACCTTTAATCATGTCGGAAAGAGATTTCAGCGGCCGCTTGTTGGTGCCAGTAATCGCACGACCACGACGTCCGTTATCCAGCAATGCATCGACTGACTCCTGTAGCATACGCTTTTCGTTGCGTACAATAATGTCCGGCGCATTCAGTTCAAGCAGACGCTTAAGACGATTGTTGCGGTTAATAACACGACGGTATAAGTCGTTCAGATCTGAAGTCGCGAAACGACCACCGTCGAGCGGTACTAAAGGACGCAAATCGGGTGGCAATACCGGCAACACGGTCATGACCATCCATTCGGGTTTATTACCCGAGTCAAGAAAAGCCTCGACCAGTTTCAGTCGTTTCGACAATCGCTTGAATTTTGTTTCCGACTTGGTGCCGTCAATTTCCTCTCGTAAAGTTTGTGCTTCGGCATTCAGATCGACATCTTTCAGCAATTCATAAACGGCTTCGGCGCCCATTTTGGCACTAAAATCATCTCCGAATTCTTCGATCGCCTCGAGATACGACTCATCGGTCAGCAGCTGACCTTTTTCCAATGTAGTCATACCGGGATCAATAACAACAAAACCTTCAAAATAGAGTACGCGCTCAATATCGCGCAAGGTCATATCGAGCAATAAACCAATTCGCGACGGCAGCGACTTCAGAAACCAGATATGCGCAATCGGGCAAGCCAGCTCAATATGCCCCATGCGCTCACGACGAACTTTAGTTTGCGTGACTTCGACACCACATTTTTCGCAAACTACGCCGCGGTGTTTGAGTCGCTTGTATTTACCACAAAGACATTCAAAGTCCTTAACCGGACCAAATACCTTGGCACAGAACAAACCATCTCTTTCCGGTTTAAAGGTACGATAATTAATCGTTTCCGGCTTTTTTACTTCGCCATATGACCAGGAACGGACCATATCGGGTGATGCCAGACCTACGCGAATATGATCGAAATCGTCGTCTGCACCCGGCTTCTTTAATAAATTAAGTAAGTCTTTCATGATTATTCCTGTTCAAGTTCTATGTTTAAACTCAAAGATCGAATCTCTTTAAGCAATACATTAAATGACTCTGGCATACCGGCTTCCATGCTGAAATCACCATCGACAATATTCTTGTACATCTTGTTTCGACCGTTAACATCGTCCGATTTAACCGTCAACATTTCTTGCAAAGTGTAAGCCGCCCCATAGCTTTCAAGCGCCCAGACTTCCATTTCACCAAAGCGTTGGCCACCGAACTGAGCTTTACCTCCGAGCGGTTGTTGAGTCACCAGGCTATAAGGACCGGTTGAACGTGCGTGCATTTTGTCATCGACCAGATGGTTCAACTTCAACATGTACATATAACCCACGGTGACTGGGCGATCAAAGGCCTCGCCGGTTCGTCCGTCGATTAAAGTGGTTTGACCTGTTTCGGGCAATTCTGCGAGGGCCAGCATATTTTTGATTTCTTCTTCCTCGGCACCGTCGAATACCGGAGTCGCCATTGGTACACCACGGCGTAGGTTGTGGCACAAATCGACGATTTCCTCATCGCTGAAATCATTGAAATTGACCTTTTCGCTATTATTGTTATAAACCTTTTTCAGGAATGACTTAAGTTGCTCAGTCTTACTACTGGCATCTAGCAAACCGCCAATCTTCAGGCCCAGGCCGTTTGCAGCCCAACCCAGATGTGCTTCTAATATTTGACCAACATTCATACGCGAAGGCACACCCAGTGGGTTCAGAACCACGTCCACCGGCGTACCATCTTCTCGATAAGGCATATCCTCTTCGGGAACGATCATCGAAACAACGCCTTTATTTCCGTGGCGTCCGGCCATTTTGTCGCCAGGCTGCATACGACGCTTGACGGCAACATATACCTTGACCATTTTCAGGACACCCGGCTTAAGGTCGTCACCCGCAGTTACCTTGCGTTTCTTTTCGAGGAAACGCGCATCGAACTCTGCTCTTTGCGCTTCGAGCTGATCATTCAACGATTCAAGCTGCTTGCTTACATCATCATTCGACAGACGAACTTTAGACCATTGATCACGGCCGATTGATTCCAGATATTCCGACGAAATCACTTCGTTTTTCTTCAATCCGCCGGGGCCACCGGTGGCTTTCTTTCCAGTAATCAGACGCGCAGCACGCTGGTAAATATTCTCTTCAATAATACGGAACTGATCATCGAGGTCCTTTTTTAACGACTCAATTTCTGTACGTTCGTTTTCGAGTGCACGAGCATCTTTCTCGACTCCGTCACGTGTAAATACACGAACATCGACGACAGTACCGACAACGCCCGATTTCATCCGCAACGAAGTATCTTTCACGTCGGAAGCTTTTTCACCAAAAATCGCGCGTAACAGCTTTTCTTCCGGAGTTAGCTGGGTTTCACCCTTAGGCGTTACCTTTCCTACCAGAATGTCGCCGGCTTTGACCTCGGCTCCGATATAAACCACGCCCGACTCATCGAGTTTAGATAACAGGCCTTCGCTCACATTCGGAATATCCGCCGTAATCTCTTCAGAACCGAGTTTGGTATCTCGAGCCAGACAGCTTAACTCTTCGATATGAATCGTAGTAAAGCGGTCCTCCTTGACCACTCGTTCTGATAACAGAATCGAATCTTCAAAGTTGTAACCATTCCACGGCATGAACGCGACCTGCATATTTTGACCCAGAGCGAGTTCACCCAGGTCGGTCGACGCACCATCTGCCAGCACGTCGCCCTTTTCGATTGAATCACCCGGTTTTACCAGCGGCTTCTGGTTGATACAGGTATTCTGGTTGGATCGGGTATATTTGGTGAAATTGTAGATATCGACACCGGTTTCTCCCGAACTGGTTTCAAGGTCATTGGCCCGTATAACCACGCGGCTTGCATCAACCGAATCGACAACACCGCCACGCACTGCTTTAACGGTTGTACCCGAATCGATCGCTACAGCACGTTCCATGCCGGTACCGACCAGAGGCTTTTCGGCTCGCAAACAAGGTACTGCCTGGCGCTGCATATTTGAACCCATAAGCGCTCTGTTCGCATCATCGTGTTCGAGAAATGGAATGAGCGAGGCTGCTACCGAAACAATCTGTTTCGGCGAAACATCCATGAAATCGATTTTATCCGGAGTCGATAACGTCGATTCGTTCTGAAAACGACAAGGAATCAGGTCATCGGTCATCGCTCCCTTTTTGTCCAGCGTAACGTTAGCCTGGGCAATTGAATATTGATTCTCTTCAATTGCAGAAAGATATTCGACCTCGTCTGTTACTTTAGCATTGACTACTTTACGATAAGGTGTTTCTAAAAAACCATAGTGATTGGTACGAGCATAAACAGACAGAGAGTTAATCAGACCAATATTCGGGCCTTCAGGTGTCTCAATCGGGCAAACGCGTCCATAATGCGTCGGGTGTACGTCGCGTACCTCAAAGCCCGCACGTTCACGCGTTAAACCACCCGGCCCAAGGGCCGAAACACGGCGTTTGTGCGTAACTTCTGACAGTGGATTATTTTGATCCATAAACTGTGACAATTGACTGGAGCCGAAAAACTCCTTGACGGCGGCGGCTACCGGTTTGGCGTTGATAATATCCTGCGGCATCAAACCTTCCGATTCGACCAGACCAAGGCGATCTCGTACTGCTCGTTCAACCCGAACTATTCCCGTTCTAAAGGCATTTTCGGCCATCTCTCCAACGCTGCGAATACGACGATTTCCCAGATGATCAATATCATCCACGGAACCATTGCCATTGCGTATATCGATCAGTACTTTCATTACGTCGACTATATCCCCAGTCGACAATATACCCTCACCCTCTATTTCGTCTCGACCGAGGCGCCGGTTAAACTTCATTCGACCGACTTCTGACAAATCATAACGTTCTGCATTAAAAAACAGATTCTGGAACAGGTTTTCGGCCGATTCACGCGTAGGTGGCTCACCAGGACGCATCATTCGATAGATCTCGACCTTTGCTTCGAGATCGTTAGTCGTGGGGTCCAGCGCCAGAGAGTTGGAAATGTACGGGCCACGATCAACTTCGTTAGTATAAATAGTTTTAATCTGCTTGATACCTTTGTCACGAATCAACGCAAGCAACTCTTCCGTGATTTCATCGTTAGCGCTGGCAAAGACCTCACCCGTTTCTTCGTCAACCAGATTCGTCGCAAGAATCTTACCCATAACAAAATCTTCGGGGACCGGAAGGGCCTTAATACCCGATTTTTTCAGATTTTTAACATGTAAAGCGGTTATACGTCGCCCCTGCGGCACCAGTATGTCGCCTTTAACCATAATATCGAAAGTGGCTGTTTCGCCTTTCATCCAGTCGGCTTCAAGCACCATATTGATATCATTTTTCTTTATTTTGAATACATTATGCTCAAAGAACATATCGAGCATTTGTACGTTGTCGTAACCCAGCGCACGCAGCAAGATGCTAACAGGTAATTTACGGCGACGATCGATACGCACAAATAGCGAATCCTTGGGGTCGAACTCAAAGTCAAGCCACGAACCGCGATAGGGGATCACACGAGCCGAAAATAACAACTTGCCTGAAGAATGTGACTTACCCCGATCATGGTCAAAGAAAACGCCCGGCGAACGGTGCAACTGGGAAACAATGACCCGTTCGGTGCCGTTAATCACGAATGTCCCGTTGTCCGTCATTAAAGGCATTTCACCCATGTAGACTTCCTGTTCCTTAATGTCTTTAACCGATCGGTTTTTAGCCGAAGCCTCCTTATCGTAAATCACCAGACGAACCAGCACGCGCAGCGGCGCCGCATAAGTCAGACCTCGAATTTGGCATTCTTTAACATCAAATACCGGATCGCTAATGCGATAGCTGACGTACTCCAGCTCGACATTACCGGAAAAACTGACAATGGGGAAAATAGACTCAAATGCACGCTGTAAGCCAGTGCTTTTCTGCTCACCTTCCAGATCCAGAAAACGCTTGTATGAATCGGTTTGAATAGCCAGCAGATAGGGTTCATCGATGACAGCGGGTCGTTTACCAAAATCTCTACGAATACGTTTTTTCTCAGTAAAAGAGTAAGCCATTTAATTTCCTCGTAAAAACATTACGTTTTCATGTCACATTCAGTAGCACACGCGGGCCGATGGCATTTTCAGCCATCAGCCCTTGCGATTAAGTATGGGTACGAATACCCGACAACAGCACAATAACTTAAGCTAGTTACTTAAGTTCGACAGTTGCCCCAGCCTCTTCAAGCTGCTTTTTCAATTCTTCAGCTTCGGCTTTGGAAGCGCCTTCTTTAACGGTAGTCGGTGCGCTTTCTACCATGTCTTTGGCTTCTTTCAGACCGAGCCCGGTGATACCACGCACCGCCTTGATGACACCAACCTTCTTGTCACCGAAACTAGCCAGTACGACGTCGAATTCGTCCTGTTCCACGGCGGCAGCGGCAGCATCGCCAGCATCGCCAGCAGGTGCAGCAGCAACAGCTGCAGCAGCCGAAACGCCGAATTTTTCTTCCATTGCAGCGATCAGATCAACAACTTCCATCACGCTCATGTTTGATAAAGTTTCAAGAATATCTTCTTTAGAAACTGCCATTAGTTTTCTCCTGATACAGAAATATTAAATAAAGTTTAAGCTTGCTTCTGGTCGCGTATGGCGGCCACTGTACGGGTCAACTTGCCGGGTACTTCGTTCATAGTACGAGCCAGTTTTTCGACAGGTGCTTTCATAACGGCCATTAACAGGCTGATTGCCTGATCGTAGGTTGGCAAAGAAGCCAGTCGTTTGATCTCGGAAGGATCGAGCAACTCACCGCCAAAGGCGATTAGCTTAACAACTAGTTTCTTGTTGGAATCAGCGTATTCTTTCAATACCCTGGCGGCACCGCCTGGCTCTTCCATCGAAAACGCGTAAACCATCTGACCCTGTAAAGCATCATTCATGCAACCATAGTCCGTGCCTTCAAATGCTCGCTTTGCCAGCGTATTTTTTACTACGCGCAAATGCACATTTGACTCACGAGCTTTGACGCGCAAATCGGTCATCTCGCCAACTGTCAAGCCCTGATACTCAGCGGCAATGACAGAATGCGCTTGTGAGGCAACTTCCGTTACTTCACTCACGACAGCCTGTTTTTGCTGGAGTGATAAAGGCATATAAGTTCTCCTGATTAATTAACCATACTGAACTCCGATTATTTAAAAGCGGGTTCAGCCCATCGTCCCTGTTTGATATCCCTATCGATCCCTATACGATCTCTTAACCAGGTATTCCTGTCTCAGAAGACCGCCTACGCAGGACATTAAGATGAAGTCTCCCCCATCACCCACGGTCTTTGACGAGTCGCTACTAACGTCAATGCCGTTAATAGCATTCTCAAAGATTCTTTTTTGCGCCCCTATTTTAGTTCCAGGGACGCCTGATCAACCGCAACTCCCGCTCCCATGGTGGTCGAGATTGATACCTTCTTTAAATAGACACCTTTTGCACTACTAGGTTTGGCCTTTTTCAGGTCAGCCAGTAGAGACTCCAGATTTTCGCGTAATTGCGCGACTTTAAAACTAGATTTGCCAATGGTGCAATGGATAATGCCACCTTTGTCAGTACGATAACGAACCTGACCACCTTTCGCATTCTTAACTGCCGTGGCAACATCGGCTGACACTGTGCCAACCTTCGGGTTAGGCATCAGACCACGCGGACCCAGAAGCTGTCCGAGCTGCCCGACCACACCCATAGCATCCGGGCTTGCAATAACCACATCATAATTGAGATCGCCACCTTTCATGGAATCAGCCAGTTCCTGCATACCGACCACATCGGCGCCGGCATCTGTAGCTTTATCTGCATTGTCACCCTGAGTAAACACGGCAACGCGCACGACCTTGCCAGTACCATTGGGCAAGACACTGGAGCCGCGTACATTCTGATCCGATTTGCGCGGATCAACCCCGAGGTTAATCGCAGCATCAACTGACTCATCAAATTTCACTGTGCTCAGTTCTTTCAACAACTGCAAACCTTCGTCAATCGCATACTGACGTGTTGAATCTATTTTTTCCCGGATTGCCGCCACTCTCTTTGACATTTTAGCCATGTCACACGCCCTCCACGTCGAGACCCATACTACGGGCGCTACCGGCGATAATTTTGACTGCAGCATCCATATCGTTGGCGTTTAAATCTTTCATCTTGGTGGTAGCAATCTCTTCGAGTTGTGCTCGATTGATCGTGCCGACCTTGCTGGAATTTGGCGTACCGCTACCTTTTTTAATACCGGCTGCTTTTTTCAACAGTACGGCCGCAGGCGGCGTTTTAATTTCAAATGTGAAGCTTTTGTCAGAATAAACTGTAATAACAACCGGCAAGGGCATTCCGTTTTCTACATCCTGAGTCTGTGCATTAAATGCCTTACAGAACTCCATGATGTTCAGCCCGTGCTGACCAAGAGCGGGGCCCACCGGTGGGCTCGGATTTGCAGATCCGGCAGGCACCTGCAATTTGATATAATTTACTATCTTCTTAGCCATTCAGCTTTCTCCCGGGTTCTAACGGACTACTCAATTCGCCCTCCCCATTGGTGTTACAAAATTTACTAACGGGTTCGATAAATCAAACCCATACAATTCTTCAAACCCCTATCCTTTCTCTACTTGTCCAAATGTTAATTCTACCGGTGTAGAGCGCCCGAAAATCTGGACTGAAACCAACATCTTGCTTTTTTCGTAATTGACTTCCTCTACGACACCATTAAAGTCATTAAATGGCCCATCATTAACACGAACTACCTCACCCACTTCAAACAAAACTTTAGGTCTGGGTCGATCAACGCCCTCTTCTACCCGATTCAAAATCGAATTAGCTTCTGCTTCGGTAATCGGCGCAGGCTTGTCACTGGTACCGCCGATAAAGCCAAGCACTTTGGGCACTTCCTTCACCAAATGCCAGGTATCACTATCCATTTCCATTTGAACCAGGACATAGCCAGGAAAAAACTTGCGTTCACTTTTGCGTTTAATGCCATCCCGCATCTCGACGACTTCTTCGGTCGGTACCAGAATCTGTCCGAATTTACTCTTATGCTCTGATGATGCGACCCGACTTTCGAGCACCTTCTTTACATAAGACTCAAATCCGGAATACGCATGTACCACGTACCAGCGAATTGCCGGGTTGCTATTGGATGCGGGCGCTTCTGCGACCACTTCTTCATCGTTAGTCATGATCCTGTATTACGTCAGTAAACTGTTGACACCCGTTCCGAGCGCTAAATCGATAAGCCAGAGCATTATTGCCACTATTACCACCATGATTAAAACGGCAAGTGTTGTTTGCAACGTTTCCTGTCGGGTTGGCCAGACCACTTTCCGCACTTCTACCCGTGAATCTTTTACAAAACCCAGGCTTCGCCGACCAATATCAGTTATCGAAGCAATATAAAAAGCGACCATGGCGATTACCAGCATGCCAATGACACGCAGTAACTGGGGCTGGTCCTCAAAGTAATAAAACCCGACCACACCCGCAAGCAAAATAGCCAGCGCCGTCATGAGTTTTAAAGTATCGAAACCCGATGTTGTCTGTTCGGTCTTTGTGACCACAAAATACCTCTAAATGCGTCGAAAATCGGCGATAATGGCAGGACAGGAGGGAATCGAACCCCCAACCTGCGGTTTTGGAGACCGCTGCTC
>CAZYYM010000088.1:0-14749 GCA_964651385.1 uncultured Gammaproteobacteria bacterium
AACACAACTGAAGAAGATCTCTATGACGGACAAACAAACATTGGCAAACCTCAATCGGTTAAGCAGGCAGGCTTTCGTCGAACAATTTGGAGGCATCTTTGAACACGCAAGTTGGGTGGCTGAAAAAGCTTACCTACAAGGTCCTTTTGATTCGGTAAAAAACCTGCAAAAAACCATGTTCGATATTGTATTGACATCGAGCATAAACGATCGCCTCACACTTATTCGTAATCACCCCGAACTCGCAGGCAAAGAAGCCGACGAAGGAACGCTCACGACCGACTCGTTAAAGGAACAATCGCGGGCCGGACTCAATCAATGCACGGTGGAAGAACTGACACAATTACGCGACTTGAATAAAAACTACCTCGATAAATTCGGTTTCCCATTTGTCATTGCTGTGAGCGGCTTGAATAAGCACCAGATCATTGCAGCGATGCAAGCCCGCCTAAATAATGACAACGATATCGAGTTCAATACCAGTATCGATGAAATCGGAAAAATTGCACTCATCAGGCTCGGAGCCCTGATCGAACCTTAATATCGATGGATAATATCCGGACGTTAATTTCAAAATCCAGAATCCATCCACAATGGCGACCTCTTTTAAACGAAGCATTGCAATGCCTGGATCCAGATTATCGGCAACAACTGATCAGCGATTCCACCTGGTTACCAGGAATTGACAAGGTTCTCAGCGCATTCCAGCGCGACCCGAAAAATCTAAAATATTTGCTGATCGGTGAATCGCCCTACCCACGCGCTCAATCTGCCAATGGTATCGCCTTCTACGATGCAGCAGTCGGTGACCTGTGGAGCGACAGTGGATTGAGTAAAGCAGTAAATCGCGCCACCTCGATGCGTAATATATTAAAAACCGCATTGCTCGCGGAAGGTCTAGTCATTGCCAACGAAGCCGGTAAAATTACCCAGGAAACTATTGCATCGGTGGATAAAACTGATCTGGTAAAAACCATGGCGGCGCTTTTTGAAAATTTACACAATCGCGGATTTTTAATGCTCAACGCGACCCCGGTTTTACATCCGCACCGTAAACCGGTAAAAGAAGCTCAATTCTGGCGGTTATTTCTTGATAAACTTTTATCCCTGCTGGCCGAGACATTGAGCCAACCTGCTAGCCTCATTCTGTGGGGTAAGATCGCGGTATCGATAGAAGAATTAGCCGCTTCGCAGCAGTACGTCAAACTCATAAGCGAACATCCTTACAATATTTCCTTTATTCATAATCCTGATATGCAATCTCTGTTTGCCGAACTTAAAATATTGCAAAAATAGGCCTAATCGATCAGTTTGTCGGCACGCACCGTCTCGGATCGGTAATGAACATCGCTGAGTTTACCGTACAGGTTTTTTACCCGCACCGGATTGCCAACAACACCTGGCTGGTCTGTGAAAGACATGATCAATAATAAACGGTCACCAGCACCGGTATTTTCAGTAACTTGATGCAGAGCAAAACGGCCGAGAAAAAACTGCAAATCACCGGCATTCAGTTTTAACCGCTTAACGCGACTGCGATCACCATCGAGTACGCGTTTCACTTCGTCGTAACATTCGTCCCGCGTCGTGCGTAGATCGGCTACGTATTCAAAATGCCCACCCGACTCGGCTGGCTTTAGTAACACGGTTATAGTGAATTCATTGGTATCGAAATGCCAGTTGAACTGCTGCCCTGGTCTGCCAACATTGACAATCATATTAGAAATTGGATCTTCGTATATATACAGCGTATCCTTCCCCAGGCAATCGGCTAAAAACTCCCGCAAGGCCTGCCATTCATAAAATTGTCGCGACAGGGTATCATCATCGAATGAATCGGCGGTGACGAAACCATTACTCCGGGGCAAAAACAAATTACGCGGATGGTCCTCCGAAAATTTACTATCACCATCACCGAGATAAACATTGCATAATTTATTTGGCGAATAATAGGCACTCGGCTGCCGATCTTCGGCTTCACCCAGCAATGCCCGCAAACCGGCCTCACTAAGAAAGTTTGATATTACCGCACAACCGTCTTTGGCGAGCTCGCCCCGAATCTTATCGATAACCTGTTGTCTCTTTGGATTTTCAACTTCATCGATTGGGTAAAGTCTGTGGTTGATAGCTTGCCGGTTTTGCATGGCTAATTATCTCATGGATTCCCGAACCCGGTAGATTGCGGATATGTTAAACCGACTATTCCATTTATCAAACCTTATTTTGCCGAACAATCGAACCGACGGCTAATCATAATTGCTTACCATTAACCGTCGGTTATTTTCGGGTTTTAACGACTACCGAGATAGTCGGCCAAACCGGCCATGACACTATCTTTGTCGAGTTCGGCGCCCATCTTCAACATAGCATCGGCATAACGACCAACAATATCCGTTAAGGCCGCATCAGTGAGTTGGTTCAAAATACCGACGCGCACCTGAACCGGTTCCGACAAGGTTGGCCAGATGCCGAAACCCTCGGCACGACAGGCGCCCACCAGTTCTTTTTCCCGACCGGCCAGATCGCCCGGCAAGTTACAGACTACCAGGCTGGTCATATTAGAAGTTACTTCACAGCCCATGGCTTCTATGGCCTGGCGTAGACCCTTTTCAAAAAAGGCATAGTCAGCGGCTTTCTGCGCGCGACCATGTTCCAGCAATAAACGCAGCGCTTCGTGAAAAGAGGCAACCGCATAACCTGAATGGGTGCGGTGATAAACTGCGGCATCGGCATCTTTACCATCAACAATGCTCCAGTGACGCGCCTCCAGAATCGGGTTATGGACATAGGAGTAACAGCCGCGTTGTTTCAACAGATTAATAACCCTGTCGTTAAAACTGACCGGGGCATAGGTTAGCGGCAAAGCCAGAATGCCCTTTTGTGGGCAGGAAGCCCAGGTTGTCACGGCCAGATAATCGTCAATATTAAAATCGGCAATGCCCAGGCTCGACACGGCGTCGACTATACCCATCGCATTGTGTCGGGCGCAGGCTTCGTTGAAACCCTGCAAATCATTAATACGTCCGCTACCGGTTTCCCAATGCGCCATAAAAGCCCACATGGGTTTGTGCTCTGCCAATGCGGCTTCGACGATGTCACCGGTCACCGACTGTCCATGCGCTACATTGACGGTAATAACATTCACCGGCTTCGGATTCAGAGGGTCTGCAGCCAGGTCAGCGGGTGTTGAAGCTTTCATCCGAATCGCCAGGTCATCGATGCCACTAAAAGTGCCATTGACAAATACGACAACAGAATCACCCGGCAAAATCGGTGCAAAGGCACAGTCGAGTCCGCTAAAACCAGTGCCCCCCACAGCAAAAGTATGAACATTTTTAGTCCCGAATACCTCGCGCAGCATAAATTTGGCTTCCTGCATACCGCGAGTTACATCAGCTTGCATGTGATCGGCAACACCTGCTCTGGTGAAACTATCCAGTACTCTAGCGTCGGTATTGCCCGGTCCCGGTCCTGCGGCCAGGGTATTGGGAATAATTAGTGGTGAATACATTTTTTAGACCTCATTTATCAATATTAAAAATTTTTGCGTAACTCGTAATATTATTGGTAATTAATGGGTATACGCCCACCCAGAGCCTCGGTAATCTCTGCCGCAGTTTGACGTACCGCAGAACCCAGTTCAGCTACACGGCTATCAATAATTCTGGCCTTAGGTCCCGAAAGCGATATTGCAGCTAACGCGACCGCATTTTCATCGAAAATACTGGCTGCCACACATCGTAGACCGACGGCATGTTCCTCGTCATCAAGTGCAAAACCCTGCTGACGAACCCGCTCCAATTCTCCGCGCAACTTGGCGGGACTATCGATGGTACGCTCGGTGTAATGTGCCAGACCCCGGTGATGCAACAGTTGAGCAACTTCCTGTTCGTCTAAACTCGCCAGCATAGCCTTTCCGACCCCTGAAGCATGAATCGGCGAGCGGCTGCCCGGAGCCACAATCATGCGCATCATTTCTTTTGATTCGACCTGACTGATAAAAACCACCTCGCCTTCGTCAATCACGCCTAAATTGACCGTTTCGCCACATTGCTCAACTAGCTCTTGCATATATGCTCGTGCGGTTTCAATAAAGTCCCGACGCTTTAAAAAGGCATTACCAACGGTGAATGCTTTGAGACCGACATACCATAAACCGGCATCGACGTCCTGTTCTACAAAATTCGTTTCTTCGAATGTGCTTAATAGCCGATGCACAGTAGCAGGCGGCATTCCCAGTTGTAGCGATAAATCGGTCAGATTGATGCCCATCGGTGATTCTGCCAATCGCTCAAACAGAGTCAGAGCACGTGCCAGAGATGCATTTTTGCCATCACCGGCACGGCTATTCGGACCTGGGGGCCTGCCTCTTTTTTTGCTGATCGAAGTAATTGAATTCGACATAGACTTAAATTTATCAGGTTATTAGCTATCGACCCTATACAAAAGCGACATATTTAGTAAATTATTCCATTAATTAAACAATACTCGGGGCGCAAGCGTAAATAAATTTATAACTATTTGATTTTTAAATATTTATTAAACTACCTTAAAATTAAATTTATTTCCATGAAATGGAATATATTTCCAATTATAGTGATAGCAGATAATATAATGCACCCCGAATTTATTTGTATATCGAATACAGTTTATTCCCGTATCGAGTAAACTGTGATCGCAATCTACCTTCAATGCACCGTTTCAGTACATAATGCGGTTGTTAAAGAAATCAATGGGTGATTCGAGGCATTTATGCGCATAGTAATTTTTGGTAGCGGTGGTGTGGGTGGTTATTTCGGTGGACGGCTGGCGCAGACCGGACAGGACGTCAGTTTTATTGCCCGTGGTAAGCATCTCGAGGTCCTGCGACGTAAGGGCCTGAAAATTGACAGCATTGCAGGAGACCTCAAGCTCGACAACGTACAGGCAACCGATAATCCCAGGGAAATTGGAGTAGTTGATTACATCCTCTGTTGTGTCAAAGCCTGGCAGGTGCCTGCTGCAGCCCGATCCATGAAACCGATGATTGGAGATCAGACTCTGGTAATTCCTCTGCAAAATGGTGTTGAAGCGCCCATGCATCTAGCCGAGGCGCTTGGCGTAGACAAGGTTCTCGGCGGCATGTGTGCCATTATCGCTTTTCAGGCGGGAGTCGGCCATATCAAACATATCGGTGCTAATCCGCTGATCCGCTTCGGTCACATGGATAAACGGGCTGACGAACGCGTCAATCGCCTATCTGAGATATTCAACCACTGCCGCGGCGTGAAGTCGAGCATCCCAAACGACATTAAAGTCGCTATGTGGCAAAAATTTATGCTCATCAGTGCCTGGAGCGGTCTCGGTGCGGCAACCAATGCGCCTATCGGGGTAATTTTTCAACTTGAAGAAACCCATCAAATGCTGATCGATGCCTTGCAGGAAATTTATTTGACCGGGCGGGCACAGGGCATCGAGTTACCCGAAAACAGTGTCGAAAAAACGCTTAAAACATTGCAAAGTTTTCCGAAAAATTCGACGACATCGATGCAACGTGATATTGCCGAAGGACGACCATCAGAGCTTGATGTTCAAAACGATGCGGTAGTACGGCTGGCTAAAGAAGTTGGCATCGATACGCCGGTCAATCGATATATTCTGCACAGTTTGCGACCGGTTGAACTTCGCGCCCGCGGCGCCATCCGATTTTAGGGAATTATTGCGCAGTTATAACTTGTAATTGAGAAGCCTGTGGTGCCTGCTGCGGGGTCCTGGATAATTTCACCTGGCTGGGGTTTGATACACTCAACCATGCAGTTAATTAAAGTGCGCGGTGTAAAATATTAGCCCGCACTCGACTTGGTTTCATTGGCATTTTTCTCTAACAGGCCTTCGTATAAATCATCTAAACCATTTTTGGTACCACTGAACCAGTCAATTTGATCGAAACTTTTTACAATCTGTTTTAAATGCCGAGGTTCACGTAGACGAGTGTGGGCATCGATATAGATGTATTTCCAATTAACAAATGAGTCTACAATAGAGGGAGTTTGGTATTATCTATATTCCTTTTGGTTGAGTCCTTCATGAAGATATTTCAATAGAATATCTCTTTTGGCTGATGCATTATATCTCCCAAACTATTGTCGGGTTAATAGCTATGACTATCAGGTAAAATTGCAAATATCGCCAGGTTTCCACTCTTTGCCAAGCTTTACCGATCCCTTGCCGCAGCACAGGGAGTTTTAGCAGTAAATTAACAGACTATCTGATCAATAAACCCAACGAATGGCCATGTGTCACATCCATGAGTAAATTAACCAAAACAAAAAAATCCAAAAAAAAATTATCCCGGTTCCAGAAACTATGGGATCAGGCAGCAAAATTGAGACGGGAAAATGAACGCTTTCGTGAACGGCTGGATAACCTGGTACAGCGTATGCAGCAGGAAGTTTTGCCGGCGGAACACCGAGCTGCGGTCGAACATATTCCCTTGCTCAAACGCCTTTTGGTGCTTGGCCAGCGTAAATCCCTGACCCGTTGGGAAAGGCATGAGCTATCCGAGTGGATTCGGGAGCTGATGGATCCTATCATGGTCAGCGGCCAGCTTGAAGCAGAGCTGGAGGACGCCATATGCCGATATCAGGCCTACACTATGGGCCTGGAACTGGCCGATAATTCGGATCAGTCGCCAACGGAACAATTGCACAGTCACCTTCAACAACAGCAGGCTGAATTGGCTGATGCCTTCGCCCCGGAATCGCCCGACGACAGGCGCGCAAGGATAGAAAGTGAAGTCGAAATTGAACTCGACAGGAAAATTGGCCGGGCTCCACAAGCGCCTGGCGATACCGCAGAAGACTTCGACCTGTTCGGGGACGAACTCTTTGCCGCCAAACAGCAGGCCTACGATGAATATCAGCAACAGCGTGCAGAAATGCGCGAGCAGCTAATAGAAGAACGTATGGCTAAATCGCAAAATGAAAGTGACGACCCCTTTGGATTCTCCAATCCCTTTACAGATAACGACTGGGAAGATGGGGACAATAGTGATCCCTTCGCCAATCCGGAGAATAATACCCCCACAATCAGTAATGAGGTGTTCACCCGTCTGTTTCGTACCACTGTGGCCACATTGCATCCTGACCGAGTCATTGATAAGGCGCAGCAAGAGATCAATCACCAACTCATGTCAAAGCTATTAAAGGCACGCAAACAAGGTGATGTAATGACGTTGATAAATATGTATCAGGAATACGTCGGAGACGCAGAAGGCTTGACTGGTAAGGACGAAAAACAACTCATCAAAATGCTGGAACGACAGATAGACCAGCTGAAGGAAGAGAAAGACGAGTATGGCTTTTCGAGTCCACTCCACAGTGCGGCCTATGAAAATTTCTATTTCTCAACAGCCAAAAAAACCGAAATTTCATTTCGTAAACACATTGACCACATCAAGGAATCAGCCAGACATGCTCAGGAACTGGCCAACACGATAACCTCGTTAAAGACCCTCAAGCCTTACCTGGAAATGCGCTATGACCATTTTGATCCAGAAATAGTATTTGATGAACTGCTCGACGAATTTATACGCTATGGATGAAGCACCCTGGTAGTTTATCGCTGCATCTGCGCCTTGGCTTCTCGGCGACGCGCGTGTAAAACCGGCTCTGTGTAACCGTTCGATACTTCACGCCCTTTAAAAACCAGATCAAGCGCTGCCTGAAAGGCAATGTTATTGTCGAAATCGGGCGCCATATTGGAGTAACCTGGGTCGCCTGAGTTTTGGCGATCAACAATCTCGGCCATCTTTTCAAACACTTTGCGTACCTGGGCTTCGTCGGTAATGTTATGATGGAGCCAGTTGGCAATATGCTGACTGGAAATTCGCAGGGTGGCCCGATCTTCCATGAGTTCCAGATCGGTGATATCGGGCACTTTCGAGCAACCCACGCCCTGATCGATCCATCGCACCACATAACCGAGTATGCCCTGCGCATTGTTTTCCAGTTCCTTGATCAAGTCGCTGTCGTTGATCTTGCGCGCGCCGAGTACCGGGATGGTCAATATGTCGTCAAGATGTGCGCGTGAACAATTCGCCAGTTGGTGCTGTCGGGCCAGAACATCGACCTGATGATAGTGCATGGCATGCAGACAACCAGCGATCGGTGAGGGTACCCAGGCAGTATTGGCGCCGGCACGCGGATGGGCTATCTTCTGCTTCATCATTTCACGCATTGCATTGGGTGCGGCCCACATACCTTTGCCAATCTGACCGTGACCTGCCATACCCGTCTCAAGACCGATATCGACATTCCAGTCTTCATACGCGAGTAGCCATTTTGAATTCTTGATTTCATTCTTCGGAATCATGGCATCTGCTTCCATGCTGGTATGTATCTCATCACCGGTCCGATCGAGAAAGCCGGTATTGATAAACACCACGCGTTCTCTCGCTTCGCGGATACACTCTCTGAGATTTACCGTAGTTCGACGCTCTTCATCCATGATTCCAACCTTGATGGCATTTTTTTCCAGGCCCAGTGCCTTTTCGACGCGGGTGAATAACGCGACTGCTGCAGCAACTTCTCTCGGGCCGTGCATTTTTGGCTTAACAATATAAACACTACCCTTTCGACTATTGCAAAATTTCCCATTGCCGAGTAAATCGTGTTTAGCCGCGAGCACTGTTACCATGGCATCGAGAAATGCCTCGGGGATTTCTTCTCCATCACAAGTCACGACATCGGTATACATATGGGTGCCGACATTACGCACAAATTGCAAGCAACGCCCCGGCAACGTGAAGCTGTCACCGTTCGGTGCAATGAAGTCGAGGTCGGGATTGAGACTGCGTTCAACCGCATCTTTACCCCGCATCACAGTCGTACTCAAATCCCCTTTCATCAAGCCGCACCAGTTCCGATAAACGCGGATTTTATCTTCGGCATCGACTGCAGCAACGGAGTCTTCGCAGTCCATAATCGTAGTGATCGCCGCTTCCACCCGCACATCGTAAACATGTGCCAGATCACTCTGGCCAATATAATAACCTTCACCAATAAGAATTTCGATGTGCAAATTATTGTGACGCAATAAAATTGCGGTCGGAGAATCGGGTTCTCCCCGGTATCCCACAAAACATTCACGCCAGCCAAGTTCGGTTTCGCTTCCATCGCCCATGACTACGAATAACTTACCAGAGCGCACCTTGTACCGGGTGACATAATGGTGGCTACCGACCGCCAATGGCACGGCCTGGTCAAGAAAATCTCGCGCATAACGAATAACCTGTTGCCCACGCACAGGATTATATTTTGCCGTTTTCTTACAACCCTGAACTTCAAGGATAATATCGGTACCGTACAAAGCGTCGTAGAGGCTATACCACCGCGCATTGGCAGCGTTCAGTGCGTAACGTGAAT
This sequence comes from uncultured Gammaproteobacteria bacterium, assembly GCA_964651385.1. Lineage (GTDB taxonomy): Bacteria > Pseudomonadota > Gammaproteobacteria. The sequence goes on from CAZYYM010000088.1 coordinate 9,405, forward strand.
TATCAACCGGTACAACCAACTGCGGGCCCGCAATTACCGCTACTTCATCGTCGACATTTTTCGTGCTGACTTCGAACGGTTCACCTTCTTCGACCAGGTAGCCTATTTCACTGAGGAATGATTTGTATTGAGGTACATCGATCGGCGCAAAATGGTTCTTATGCCATTCATCCAGTTTGGCCTGTAAATCATCACGCTGATCCAGTAGCGCACGGTTTTCCGCACCCAGCTCAGCGCAGATAGCCGAAAAAGACTGCCAGAATTGCTGGCTGTCGATTCCCGTACCTGGCGCGATTTCTCTATCGATCAGTTGATACAGGCCGCTATCGATACTTAACCCACTAATTTCAACGCGATTACTCATATTTCTGGACTCATATCTGGAAATGCAACCGCCGAGTATATCGACCGAATACCAGAAAACCAGCCTGATAGTCTAATTATTGGATTGTTTTTTACAGACCTTATAACCCGGAAAATCAGTTGGGCGCAAAAAGCACGTGGAAGATATTGGCTTGCATGATGCGTCAAGAGCCGACATGAATTTCCGTGACCCGCCTGAGTTTTCCAGGATTAAGAGATGCCCAATTCGCTATTAATCTATCTGCCTGCGGCGGCGCCGACTGCCGGAGACACTTTTCATTGCCCATAAAGTGTTGATTGCCAGCGTTGAGAGAATGATTACGCCACCTGTCAGTGTTCTCGTACCCGGCTGTTCGTTCAGTGCCAGCCATACCCAGGTCGGTCCCAGCACCGATTCGAGCAAAAGCACTAAACCGACTTCGGATGCCGGAATATATTTCGGCCCGATGTACATTAATGCGGTACCTATCGGCAGCATGTAGGCACCCATCACAATTAGATACCCTAAATCCTGTTGGGTAACTGACAAGGGCTGCGCCAGTGGCAATATTAAAATCGCGGTAACCAGTCCACTACAGGAAATAATCGGAAAAACCGAAATGCCGGGCCGACGCCTGACAACACTGAAACCGGCAGCAAGGCAAAAAGCCCCCGACATTGCGGCGATATCACCGAACAATGTCGCTCCCTGACCTCCACTATCGGAACTGATTACATAGACACCAATCGCCACCAGGAAAATAGCGCACCAGGTACGTAATTCAATGGCCTCTTGAAATAGTAACAGCCCGATCAACGCTGCAAACAACGGTGTCGTGCTCAAAATGATCAGGGTATTGGCAACGCTGGTATGGGTAATCGCGGTAATAAATGAGATGGTTCCAATACTGTACAACAGCACCATCAACAAACCAGGTCGACCCATAGTTAGATAGCTCCGCCAGGTCGATCGAGGGTGCACAACGCTGGTTATCATCCACATGCCGAATGACAGAAACAGGGCGCGCCAAAAGATAAGGGTCCAGTGATCGGTATCGATTAGGCGGGTCAGCAAACCGTCTGGGGATATAATAAGCACACCCAGTGCAGTAATGATGACACCCTTAAGATGTTCGGACACCTTGAATCAATTTAGTCGGCATCTTCGGGTTCACTACGCGCAAGACGGACACCGCGTTCGTCGATAATGAGTTCTTCGTCCTGGTCGAGTACATAACGCTTGGCTCGCTCCGGCACAAACACCTTGGTGCCGGGGATGGTTTTCTTGTGTTCTTCTTTATCGCCATTGAGGTTAATGATTTGCTTCCAGGTTCGTTGTAAATCATCGGCGGTAATAACGATTAGATCACCCTCCTGACCCATCGCCAGGGCATGGTCTACCGCCGGTTCTTCATCGGCAATTACGGTAATGTTGTCTTCGCCGACACCTTTTTCAATCAAGTACTGACGCATTAGCTGAGGCAGTTCATCGTGCCCACGACCGCGGCGATTATTGTCTGCCTTACAGACAAAATGCGTAAATTCCGGCAAACAGGCTTCAACAGATTCTCGAATATCCTCGTCACGCCTATCTCCGGGTACCGAAATCACCATGATGCTTTTTCCAGCGGGCTCAAGGCGCCCGGCAAGATCGGCCATGGCGCGGAAACCAGCCGGATTATGCGCGTAATCGAGTATGACTTTAAAAGGATGTTCGTTATAAATATTAGTACGTCCCGGACTCTGAAAAAACGAGGTATCGAAAGTTCGCAGGCCATTTCGAATTTCATCCAGATCCTTGTCAAAACTATAAGCTATGGCAGCTGCAAACATCGCATTCTGGACATTGTGCATGGCTTTACCTTCGATAGTCGCGGGTATTAAATGCGACCAGAGCAACGGAATATGAGCGCCATTGTCATAGATGGTAATCATATCGCCGTTAATGCCTTTTTCCAGCACCACAGCGCGGCCATTCGCACGAATATGTTCCCGTACAAGACCGTGAGTCGGATCCATAGTGATATAGCATAGGCGCCTGGCTCGACAATTATCGGCCATTTTTAGGCACAACTTGTCATCTGCATTGAGTACCGCAGTATCATTGGCGACGCGCACCACGGTTTCTTTGACACGAGCCAGCTGTTCCAGGGTTTCGATACCGCCCAGCCCCATGTGGTCAGCAGTTATGTTAATACAGGCGGCAACATCGCATTCACTATAACCGAGGCCGGCGCGCAAAATGCCACCCCTGGCGGTTTCCAGCACAGCAAAGTCAATAGTCGGGTCGCGTAATACAATTTGCGCCGATTGCGGCCCGGTCATATCTCCTTTGACGGTGACACGGCCATCCACCTGAATACCTCCCGTGGAAGTCATACCGACAATATGACCGCTGGTTTTCATAATATGCGAAAGCATACGGGTCGTGGTGGTTTTACCGTTGGTACCGGTAATCGCCGCTACCGGAATACGCGCCGGCGCTCCGGGCGGATAAAGCATATCGAGTACTTTCCCGGCGACATCGCGTGGCTCGCCTTCGCTGGGCGCGACATGCATGCGAAATCCGGGCCCCGCATTCACTTCGACAATCGCGCCACCGACGTCTTTGTAGGAATGCGTTATATCGTCGGTGAGAAAGTCGACACCGCCGATATCCAGCCCGACGGCGCGTACCGCTCGAATCGCCATTTCACGATTATCGGGGTGAACAACATCGGTCATATCGATTGCAGTACCACCGGTGGATAAATTCGCCGTTGAGCGCAGGAATAACTGTTCGCCATTTTTCAATACCGTATTTTCGCCATGACCTGCTTCCTGTAACAGACGCAAAGCCTGACTATCGATCTCGATCCGTGTCAATACCTTTTCGTGACCAATACCACGACGCGGATCGGAGTTTACAATATCTACCAGTTCGGTAATGGTTGAACGACCGTCCCCAACAACATGGCCGGGTACCCGCTTTGCAACGGCGATCAACTCGTTGTCAATCACCAACATACGATGATCGAACCCTGTAATAAAACTTTCAACCAGCACAAAGCGCGATCTACCTTGCTCTCTGGCAATTTGATAGGCTTCGCGGACCTGCTCATCGGTAGTCAGGTTAATGCTGATACCCCTCCCGTGATTCGCATCCAGCGGTTTGATCACCACCGGATATCCGATTCGTCGAGCTGCAGTGACGGCCTCGTCTTCATTACTGAACATGTCCTGACGCGGCACCGGCAAACCCATATCTTTTAATATACTGTGGGTGCCTTCCTTGTCGCTCGCCAGAGAAGTCGAGATCGTACCGGTATTGCTGGTGACCGTGGCCTGAATCCGCGTTTGATATCTGCCATGACCGAACTGCACCAGGCTGTAATCGTTCAAACGCAGCCACGGAATATCCCGCTCGACCGCTGCATCAACCAGAGATTGCGTGCTCGGGCCAAATTCCCGCCGTTGCGCGCGACGAACAAAACTCTCAAGCTCGCCTTCGAAGTCAAAGCCATCATCAATCGGGTACTCAATCTGTTGCTGCAATTCCTCGGGCAACAGATGCATTAACAATTTAAGAGCCAGATGACCAGCTTCGATACCGGCATCGCGTTGTTTGTAGGCATACACCATGTTATACATACCCGGTTCACCGGTGGTTCGGGTACGCCCGAAAGAAACACCGGAACCGGCAATATTCTGAATTTCGAGCGCAACGTGCTCCATGATATGGCCCATCCAGGTGCCTTCATCTTCGGTTAAACGCCTCAGGAAGCCACCGGGTTCCCGATAGGAGCAACCATGCTCGGCCAGGCTTGGTATCGCCTGTTGCAAACCATCGGTGAAGCCCTTACCGCATTTAACCGAAGGCCAGTCGACCAGTACGCCTATATCCAGCACCATGCGGATAACCGGGAAATTGGCGTAAATACTGGGTCCTACATAGACATTGGTTGCTGTTATTTTCATAGCAAATTCCTGGACTACGGCGCGACCGGGCACACCTTCAGTTGAATAAGAGACATTTTGTTACAGGGTACACCAACCAGACCGAGAAAGTAACGGAGGAATGACCCCCTGCTTCAGCTGTCTGACTAAACTTGAACATTATACCTGATCGGATATAATTTATTGGATGAATACTGTACAGAAACTGAGGCAGCAGACTGGCGTGACCCAACAGGAACTCGCTGAAATGGGCGGCACTTCTCAATCGACCATAGCAGCCTATGAGACGGGCACAAAGTCGCCAACACTTCGCACAATTGAAAATCTTGCCCGATCCCAAAATCTGGAAATGGTGGTGACCTATATACCGCAAATGGCCAGAGAAGACTGACGAGGTCTTGCCTTTCATCAGGCAATAGTAGAAAGCCTCAGGAAAGAACCTGTTGCCATACTTAAGCAGACTAAAACAAACCTGGAAAAGCCGAGCATAATACATCCGGGGGGCCAGAATGCTTCTCGACCAGTGGCGGCGCTGGTTAAACTTATCGCTGGAAGAATTGTTTGTAAAAATGCTGGATCCATTCCCGCAAGCTCGTGATATGCGACAGGTCTCGCCATTTTCCGTTGTCCTCGATGCCGGAGAACGGGCCCGGGTATTGCGGCAGTTTCGAAAGGGCCATCAGTTTTGAACAAACAACAGTTCGAACACGCCATCCGTGCGGCTGGTGGGATACTGGGAGAGAACGAAGTTCTGATAATTGGTAATCAGGCAATCCATGCTTCCATTCACTTCAGGCTCGAAGAAGCCGAACGCTCTATCGAAGTTGACATTTCCAGCGTGAGTGATGCCAGTGAAGGTAAAGCCGACCTGATTGACGGCTCTATTGGTGAGCTTTCGATATTTCAGGAACCCTTCGGTTATTACGCCCAGGGCGTTACACCCCCAGCTAGACCGAAGGACAAAGAATTTTGCCGAGCAATGGCTCAACGAAATATGGTTGAAGAAAAGAACGTAAAGGGGTCAGGTCTATAAATTGTCAGATAAAGATGATATGCTTACCTCATGT
>CAZYYM010000089.1:0-14703 GCA_964651385.1 uncultured Gammaproteobacteria bacterium
CACCGTCTGCCAGGTGTTATCGCCAATCCGGTCGGCAAAAGCATCGAGTACGCGCCGCGTCCGGTTGATTGCCTTTTTATTGCACTGGGATACGAAGGTGACCATCATGGGGTGATTTTGCTCCTAACTTTCAGGTCCCTTTGTTGAGAGAGCATCAAAATCGATGTATATTGATGCTTTAAATGATGATTGAATGGAAACCTGATCATGCGCACTACATTGACGATTGATGACAAATTATTTGATAAAGCCGTTGCTCTAACCGGCATTAAAGAAAAGCCTGCATTGCTGAGAGAAAGTTTGAAAGCCCTGATTGAACGCGAAAGCGCCCGCAGGCTGGCTGCATTGGGTGGCTCTGAATCGGAACTGGAGCCTGTTTCACGGCGTCGCTCAGCTAGCCCTGAGTCGTGATACTGGTTGATACTTCGGTCTGGATCGATCACCTTCGATCTGGTAACAACAGGCTGCGTCAATTGCTTTCTGATAATCTGGTTTATATCCATCCTATGATTATTGGGGAACTTGCCTGTGGGAACCTGGGTAATCGACAGCAATTGCTTGAGCTTTGGCAAAATATGCCTTCGATAACTGAGTGTGGTCATGATGAAGTGCTGATTTTTCTTGAATCTCATCAGTTGATGGGAAAAGGCATTGGTTTGATCGACTTGCATCTGCTCGCGTCGTGTTCGCTCATGGATAAGACCTACTTGTGGACGAAGGACAAACGTCTTGCTTTGATTGCCCAAAAACTGGATATTAATTTCATTGGTGATCATGCCTGATCGCTGATCCAGTGATCTTTCAGCGCTATGTTCTTCACCTGCTCAAACATAAAATCCAGCGACTTGTGATCGGTAAAGGCCTGCAGACATTGCTGGCGAAATTCCTGTTCGGTCATGCTTTCTTTGGCGCAGATGAATGCCCAGGGTAGAATTAAAGCGTCTTTGATCAAATCGGCGATATCGAATACCAGTGCGCCGCGGCGGGTTTTGCCATGCATGACCGCGAAGCCATGGGGTATGCCCAAAACCCATAATGTCGTGGCGGCGAGGCCATAAGCCAGGTAGTTGCCGTGGTTGAGGAAGGCATTGGCGCTGTCTTCGGCATTTCTTTCTCGCGTGAATTCACCGTATCTGGTGCAGTTGGCGGCGTGTTTATAGAGTCGTTTGGTGAGTTCGGCCTCGGTTTGCAGTAGTTTGCCGATTGAATTTGCCTTATCGATTTTATCGCTGAATCCGTTGAGGCTTAAATTGATATTGTCATCATCGGTGGTAAATCCTTCGTTTTGTAAATCACGGTCTTTACCCCAAACGCGACGCAGGTAGTCAATGCGCGCAGATTGAAATTGGCGCGCTGCAATCAGACGTTTGCTGTCGTCGAACCAGAAACTCATCCATCCCTGAATATATTCGGTTGGGCGGTATTCACTCTGTGGCGAGAGCCACTCGATTTCGGTGGCCATGAGTAATGGTGTGCCACCGCCACCGCAAAACCCGACTAATACCCCAGCCTGGGCCAGCATACGCATTGCCGCCTGGGTGATCGAAGTACCCGTACCAAGTAGCAGACAAGTGGTGTTGGCAATGGGGATGTTCCAGTACTGATTTTCGTTTTTTGCTTCTGTTAGATAGAGAACACGCCCGTCTTTCTGCATGACCCGGCATTTTTCGAGGTAATATATATTCGCTCGTTTGGAATGCAGTATGGCTTTTAAATCGGTAAGCTGTTCCATAGCAGGTTTTTGTTGTTTATATCCCTTACGATACTAACACTAGACTAGCTCACGAGGTGAGCCATCAGTGATTTTGCCATATTTAATATTGAGTAGCGCACAATAAATTTACCGATTAAACGGATGGTCCATAGATCCACTGGGCTCAGTAAACCAGCGTGGCCCCTCTTCCGATAGATAGGCGTGGTCTTCCAGACGCACGCCGAATTCGCCATAACAACAGATCATGGGTTCGATCGAAAAAGACATGCCGGGGGCCAGCGGCAAATCGTTACCTTTAACAATATAGGGGTGCTCATGCACATCCATACCGACACCATGACCGGTCCGGTGGGGCAAGCCGGGCACCTGGTAACCCGGACCTAAACCACCTGCCTCTATGACTTTTCGGGCAGCGAAATCAGGCGAGGAACAGGGTTCGCCTATTTGAGCGGCGTTAAAAGCCGCGAGTTGCGCTGCCTGTTCAAGCTCCCATATCTCACGCTGCCTGGAACTGGGTTCACCAAACACATAACTACGCGTAATATCGGAATGATAGCCATGCAATGTTGCTCCGGTATCGATTAACACCATGTCACCTTCTTTCAACGTTTGCGGATAAGGCACCCCGTGCGGATAGGCAGTCGGTTCCCCGAACAGCACTATCTTGAAAGTAGATCGACCATCCATGCCGCAGGCGAGATGCGCGCTGTCGAGGAATTCCTGGACCTCTCGTGTATCAATTCCCTGGTATAAAATTTTTGCGACCGATCGATGCACCTCTAATGTGATCGACTTCGCCTGTTTTAGCAACGATAACTCGTTGCCGGATTTAATTCGACGGCATTCGGCTATCAGTGAGCCGCCATTGAGTATATTTATTGTTGTCGATGCCTTTTGTAGACCGTCGATAATAAAAAACGGCGTCTGATCGTCAATTGCCAGTTGGCAGCGTGGAAACAGTTTTTGTATATGATCGGCGACAATAGCGGTAGGATTCTCGTGTTCCTGCCAGAGCACAAAGTCGCCTTCAACTATCATCCCTGCTTTCGTTTTTTCTTCTTCAAACGCCGGACAAACATAAAACAATTCGCCCGTGGTGATGATCGCACCGTGCAGTCTTTCACTGGGATAACAAGACAAACCAGTGAAATAGCGCAGGCTGCTAGTGGCGTCGAGGTAGAGACCATCGACACCGGTTTCTTTCATACGGTTCCTAAGCCGTGTAATCCGTGAAAGGTGTTCGTCAACGGTGATGGGCTTTGCCTGATCTCGCGCTGGATTTAATGTTGATAATTCTATTTCAGCTGTTGAGCCACCTATTCCAGATGTCACTTGTTTTCCCCTGTTTGGATTGCCGGGCGAAGATAGCAGGATATCGAATTTTATCCCCGCCTGTTAGCCGTTTTCCTGCTTATATTAAACCCTGCCTTTGTGCTAGCATTCGCTTACCTGTTTATCTGGAAAAACTGAATGCCCATTGTAAATTCCGTTCTCGATTTGATCGGCAATACCCCGATGCTGAAACTGAAGCACTTCGATACAGGTCCCTGCGAGCTATTCATCAAACTTGAAAGCCAGAACCCCGGCGGATCGATTAAGGATCGTATTGCTGTGGTAATGATAGAAGCCGCCGAAAAAGAAGGCAAGATTAAACCCGGCGGCACAATAATCGAAGCCACTGCGGGCAATACAGGACTCGGCCTCGGTCTGGTCGCCGCACAAAAAGGCTATAAGCTTATTCTGGTCATTCCGGACAAAATGAGCCCCGACAAGATTCGACATATCCGTGCGATGGGCGTGGATGTGCGGCTGACTCGATCGGACGTACAGAAAGGTCACCCTGAATACTATCAGGATTACGCCAAACGCCTGGCCGAAGAAATTCCGAATTCGCATTACATCGATCAGTTTTCCAACCCGAATAACCCTCTGACCCACGAAATTGATACCGGTCCTGAAATTTTCCAGCAGATGGATGGCAAGATCGATGCCATGGTAGTTGGTGTTGGCTCCAGCGGTACGGTTACCGGGCTTGGCCGGTTTTTCAAAGAGAACGCACCGCAATGCGAAATGATTCTAGCTGACCCTGAAGGTTCAATTGTCGCCGAAATGGTCAATAGCGGTACCATGACAGAAGCAGGATCCTGGTTAGTCGAGGGTATTGGAGAAGATTTTGTTCCATCGATCTGTGATCTTGACCTGGTCACTCGTGGCTATTCGATCAATGATGGCGAGGCCTTTGAAATACAACGCGCCCTGCTCGAAAAAGAAGGTATTATTGCCGGATCTTCCACCGGCACGCTGCTTTCCGCAGCGCTCCGATACTGCCGTGAGCAAAGCACGCCAAAAAGGGTCGTCACTCTGGTTGGAGACACGGGTAACAAATACCTGTCGAAGTCCTTCAACGATTCCTGGTTGGCTGATCAGGGTTTGTTAAACCGAGAAAAGTACGGTGATCTGCGCGATTTGATTGCACGCCCGGCCGACACCGGTGATATTGTCACGGTGACATCCGACGATAATCTGGTGACAACTTACAAGCGTATGCGCATGTTCGATGTCTCGCAATTACCGGTTATGGACAACGGACAGGTCGTTGGGCTTATCGATGAATCCGATATTCTGTTCGGTATTTATAACGATAAAAAAAGTTTCAACAAAAAAGTTACCGATGTTATGGTTACCGACCTGGAAATTATATCGCCTACGGCCAGTATCGATTCGATTCTACCTTTGTTCAAACAGGACAAGGTGGCCATAGTCGCAGACGACGAAACCTTTTACGGTCTGATCACTCAAATCGACCTGATTAACCACCTTCGTAAGGCAACCCTTTAATAATGAGTAATAGCAATAAGAAGGCCGGGTTTTCGACCCGTGCAATCCATGCCGGTCAGCACCCGGATCCGTCTACCGGTGCGGTCATGACACCGATATATGCGACTTCAACCTATGTTCAGTCGAGCCCGGGTGTGCATCGCGGCTACGAATACAGTCGCTCCCAGAATCCGACCCGTATGGCTTATGAACGCTGTGTGGCCGATTTGGAGAATGGCAAGGCCGGTTTCGCCTTCGCATCGGGACTTGCAGCTTCGGCTACTATTCTGGAGCTCATCGATAGTGGATCGCACGTGGTTGCCATGGATGATTTGTACGGTGGCAGTAATCGCCTGTTTAACAAGGTGCGTTCGCGTTCCGCTAATCTTGAATTCAGTCTGGTTGATTTGACCAACCCAGAAAATTTCAGGAATGCGATCAAGCCGAATACACGTATGGTCTGGGTTGAGTCCCCGACGAATCCATTGTTACGCCTGGTCGACCTGGCTGCAACGGTAGAAATTGCCCGACAGCACGGCATCATCGCGGTATGCGACAATACGTTCGCGACCCCCTATTTGCAGACACCACTCGATTACGGTTTCGATATCGTCATGCATTCTGCCACCAAGTATCTGAATGGCCACTCGGATATGGTCGGTGGCGTTGCGGTGATTGGCGATAATGACGAATTGATCGAACAAATGGCTTTCCTACAAAATTCGGTTGGCTCGATTGCAGGACCTTTCGATGCATTTCTCGCTATGCGTGGTTTAAAAACACTGGCACTGCGTATGCGGCAACACTGCCAAAGCGCGCTGGAAATTGCCGAATATCTCGATGCTCACCCAAAAGTGGAGCAGGTCTATTACCCCGGACTGGCTTCACATCCGCAACACGGTCTTGCTAAAACCCAGATGAATGGTTTCGGCGGTATGGTCAGCGCAGTCTTAAAGGGCGGGTTATCCGAATCAACAAAATTTCTCGAAAACTGCCAGCTATTCGCTCTCGCCGAAAGCCTGGGCGGCGTCGAAAGCCTGATCGAACACCCGGCTATTATGACACATGCGTCGGTGCCGGAAGACCAGCGGGAAAAACTGGGAATAAGTGATTCGCTGGTTCGACTATCGGTGGGTGTTGAAGATACCGAGGATTTGATAGCGGAGCTCGAGCAAGCGCTTTCGTTGATATAAAAACTTACCGGCATTGCGAAAGGACGCAGTCGCGGCAAACTTGAGATTGCCGCGACACTAAGCACTTCGTAATCGCCGACTGTTCAAGCCGCATCCTTAACCACTTCTTGTGCGTTAAAAAACTGCTTTAGCAAAGCCACCTGAAGCTTTTTCAGCTTTACCCGGTTAGCCGCCTTCACCGGCCCATACCCTCTAAGCTGCTCAAGGCTTTGGCACAATTGCACGGCAATATCATAATTTTCCTTTGTTAAACCGCTCTTTACCTGATCAAGTAAGCTGAGGTAGTTTCTGATATCCTCACGCTCTCGCTTCCTTTCTTCAGAAAAGCCGAATACATCAAATGTTGTGCCGCGCAAGAACTTGAAATGTTGTAGAATGGAAAAAGCTTTCATTATCCACGCACCATATTCCCGTTTAACCGGTCGACCGGAATTCTTGTCTATTCGTGAAAGAAACGGTGGCGCAAGATTGAATTCCAGCTTGTAACCTCCCTCGAACTGACTGTCTATTTCCTCTAAGAAATCTTTTTGACAGAAAAGCCTGGCGACTTCGTACTCATCCTTGTAAGCCATCAAATGGTATAAGTTTTTTGCTACCGCTGTCGTTAATGATTCGACTTGATCAGAATTGCTATCGACATCTTTTATTTGACTAACCACCTTCCGGTATCGATTGGCATAATCAATATTTTGATAATCCGCGAGACGTTTCATGCGGTCTTCGATCAGTTCGTCCAGCGACCGTTTTTTTACTGCCTTCTTTGCTTCTAACAATGACAGGACTTTTTCCGGCTGATGCGCATAGCGCCTGCCCCAAAGGAATGCCTGACAGTTAAACTCTACTGCGACACCATTCATCTCAATCGCCTTTTCGATTGCGGCTGCCGAAACCGGTACCAGCCCTGATTGCCAGGCATAACCCAGTAGAAAAAGATTACTGGCGATTGAATCTCCCAATAAAGCGGTGGCCATTCGGCTCGAATCAAGAAAATGCGTTTTATTGGTACCGACCTCGACTTTAATTTCATTTTGCATAGCCTGGTGTGGAAATCGCATGTCGGGATTTAATATAAACGCCGATGTCGGTACCTCTGCGGCATTGATGACCGCATGCGAGCGCTTCGTGGAGACCTTACCCATCGCCTCGTTTCCTGAACTCACCACCAGATCACATCCGAGTAATAAGTCCGCTTCACCGGCTGGAATACGTACCGCGTTTATTTCCCGTCGGCGCTGTGCAATGCGTACATGGCATACGACTGCACCGAATTTCTGTGCCAGACCCGTTTGATTTAACGTAGCACAACCTTTTCCTTCGATATGGGCCGCCATCGCCATCAACGAACCGACGGTTAAAACGCCTGTGCCACCGATGCCGGTAATGACCGTATTCCAGGGCCGATCAAGCGAAGGTGAATCCGGTTGCGGAAGTGTGTCAAATTCCGCTCCTGAACTGGATAGCTCAAGCTTCTGCCGTTTCAACCGACCACCCAGCACCGTCACAAAGCTCGGACAAAAACCATTCACACAGCTGTAGTCTTTATTACAGGCACTTTGATCGATTTGCCGTTTGCGGCCGAGTTCGGTTTCCAGTGGCAGTACCGACAGACAATTTGACTGGGTACCGCAGTCGCCGCATCCTTCGCAAATTTCCGGATGTATGAACACGCGTTTAGGTGGATCCGCCAGTAAACCCTTTTTTCGCCGACGTCTTTTCTCGGCCGCGCAGACCTGGTCGTAAACTAAAACCGAGACGCCCTTAAACTGGCGTAATTCCTTCTGTAAGACATCCATTTCATCACGATGATGCAGACTGAATCCTCGAATGGCACTAAACTGACCCTTCCAATTTGCTGGTTCATCGCTGACCAACGCGATACGTTTAATGCCTTCACCGCGTATCTGATTTATCAAGTCCTCGATGCTGAGTGACCCGTCTAGTGGTTGCCCACCGGTCATCGCTACTGCATCGTTGTATAAAATTTTATAGGTGATGTTAACCTTGGCAGCAACGGTAGCGCGTATCGCGAGTATACCCGAATGAAAATAAGTGCCATCACCAAGGTTTTGAAAGACATGCTCAGTCGACGTAAAGGGCGCCTGACCAATCCAGGTGGCGCCCTCGCCACCCATCTGGGTAAATGTAGCAGTCGCCCTGTCCGGCATCCAGGTGGCCATATAATGACATCCAATTCCTGCCATTGCCCGACTACCTTGCGGTACTTTGGTTGATGTGTTGTGCGGACAGCCTGAACAATAATGCGGTACCCGATTAATACCATCGGTGAATTCCGCCAGCGACGCTTGCTTTTGCCGGATCCATTCAACCCGCTTGTCGATCGTGTCTGAACAGAAAAATCGCCCGATTCTGCCAGCCAGGGCCAGGGCTACCATGGCCGGTGTTAACTCACCCAGATTACTGAGTAAATCATCCCCGTTTTCATCAAATTCACCATAAACCCGGGGTCGACCTTCAACTGGATAGTTATAGAGCTGACCGGTCAACTGATCTTCGATAATGGATCGCTTCTCCTCGACCACCAGAATTTCTTCCAGTCCATCAGCAAATTCATGCGTCCTAACAGGTTCCAGCGGCCAGCTCATACCGACTTTGTAAACGCGTAAGCCAATCTGCTCTGACAGTTTTTCATCGATACCGAGGTCTTCAAGCGCCTGCATTACGTCGAGATAGGCCTTGCCTGTCGTAATTATGCCAAACCGGGGTTTACTGCTATTGAGAACAATTTTATTCAGTCCATTCACCCGGGCAAATTCACGCGCCGCATAAATTTTGAACTTATTCAGTCGCCTTTCCTGAGCCATTGATGGGTCGGGCCAACGCGCGTGTACGCCGTCATGGGGTAATTCGAAGTCTTCCGGAATGATAATATTGATCCGTTCCGGGTCGATATCGGCCGATATAGCCGAATCCATGTTTTCAGTAATTGCCTTGAGTGCTACCCAGCACCCAGAATATCGTGACAACTCCCAACCGTAAACACCCAGATCGAGTACTTCCTGGACATTGCAGGGGTTCAAAACAGGAACCGAAGCGCCAATAAACATATGTTCCGATTGATGCGGCAGCGTCGACGATTTACAGGCATGGTCGTCACCAGCAACCGCTATGACACCCCCATATTTCGACGTACCCGCCGCATTGGCGTGTTTAATCACGTCCATGCTGCGGTCGACGCCCGGACCTTTGCCATACCAGAGACTGAACACACCATCAAATTTGGCACCTTCAAAAATATTGGTTTGCTGCGAACCCCAGACCGCAGTAGCCGCCAGATCTTCGTTCAAACCCGGTTGAAACTGTATCTGGTGTTTATCAAGCCAGTGCTTGGCTTTCCACATGGCCTGGTCAACTCCTCCGACCGGTGAACCGCGATAACCGGACACAAATCCAGCGGTATTCAGGCCGCGGCTGACATCACGTTGATGTTGTAGCATGGGTAGTCGCACCAGCGCTTCGATACCGCTAATGTAGGCGCGCGTGGTGTCGAGTGCGTACTTATCATCAAGAGAAACCGGATTTAATTCTGCTGCTGTCACATGCTTCATCGTGTCACTCCTAACGGGTTGTTCCTGTTATTCTATAGACCCAGAATGAAATGATTATTTCATTTCAGCAGGCATCCTTGATAATCTTGCATAGAATTTTCTATAATCAGTTAAAAAGTAGATAAATATGAGCGTTGAATTGACAAAACAGGATATAGCGATTCTCGATTTACTGCAATTAGACGCCAGTTTAAGCAGTAGCCAAATAGCCGAACAGATAAACCTGTCCCAATCACCCTGCTGGCGGCGCATTAATCGCATTGAAAAATCAGGTTTGATAAAAAAACGTGTCGCGCTGCTCGACAGATCGCTATTGGGTATCGAAATAGTGGTTTTTGCATCGGTTAAACTAACGTCAGCAGCGCGGCAAAATATGGAGGCATTCGAAGCCGAAATGGTGCGTCACACGGAAATTCAGGAGTGTTACACCATCGCTGGAATGTGGGACTATATGATGAAAATCGTAACACGAGATATACGGCACTACGAAAGGTTTGTACGCAATACGCTAACTATGAACGCTGCAATCAGCGAGCTCAATTCAAATATAGCCGTCACCGAAATCAAAAATAGCACCGAATTACCGATACAGACGCAAATTTAAACCTAGTAGTCTAACTCCAGTTCACGAAGTTTTTCAGCCTTCTTACGCTTTGGTTTGCAATCCCGGAAAGCCAGATGTTCCTCATTCTCACGCATGTAATCACGCGTAATCGGCAGAGCATCGATCTGGCGCGTAATTTGTATCTGTAAAATCGTCAGATATTGATCTCTAAACACCATCTCACAGCCGAGCAGGTACAGTTCCCACATACGGCAAAAACGTTCATCGTACAATTTAGCCACCCTGTCACGATTGGCCATATATCGCTCGTACCAGCAGCGCAGGGTTTTTGCATAGTGGATTCTGAGGTTTTCAACATCGGTAAGCCACAGATAGGAATGTTCTATCGCACTTGTTACCTGCGAGGGAGAGGGCAAATAAGCCCCCGGGAAAATATACTTGCGCACCCAGGCACCGATTGGCTGCGGACGACCCATGCGCGCAATGGTATGAACCAGCGCCACACCATCGGGTTTGAGCAAGGCTTTGACTTTCTTGAAATACTGTCGGTACTGAAATTGACCAACGTGCTCGAGCATACCTATCGAAACAATCCGGTCTACCGGATCGGTCAGCGTTCGATAATCGCGTAGTTCGAAATGTACCCGATCTTCCAGACCCAGATCTTTCACGCGCTTATTCGATAACTTGTGTTGTTCCTCTGAGAGGGTGACACCGATCACTTTACAGCCGAAATTCTGCGCCAGATATATACCCATGCCACCCCAGCCCGAGCCGATATCCAGCACCATCATGCCCGGTCTGATATCGAGCTTGGCGGCAATATGACGTTTTTTCAGGAATTGGGCAGTTTCCAGATCTTCATCACCCTTAGGAAAATAGGCACAGGAATACTGGCGGTCAGAATCAAGAAACAGGTCGTACAATGTGGCAGAAAGATCGTAATGATGTGTGACATTACGACGGGCCTTAGCCATCGGATTGCAATGCTGAGCCGATGCCATAACACTGTAAAAGATTCGAAACAACTCACCGATCCAGTGTTGCTCGAGAATATTTTCAGAAAGACCCCAGAGATGAAGGAAATCAGCCAATGAGCCCTGCTCAAAAACCAGTCGTCCGTCCATATAGGCTTCACACCAACCCATCGAGGAAGCAAACGCAAGACGTCGTGAAATTCTATTGTCGGTCAGGCGTATCACGACTTGAGTGCCACCAAAATCGCAAATCTCGTACCTGTTACCCGATGAATCGATTAGGGACAATGTCCCAAACCGGAATACCCGCCGCATATTGGATACCAGTAGCATCTCTCGCACCCCTATTCAATCAATCTATCAAACCTGATGATTGTTAGTTTCTAATTAAATTCAACACGCCTTCGTCATGCTCTTTTGACTTCTGAGTGTTTAAGTTATTTAATTGATGTCGGGCTTCGACCTTTCGATACAACATTGCTGCCGTATCGTCTGGACAGGCATCCCTAAACAGTGGCCACCAGACCGCGATAACGCAATTTGAGAATCCGCCTATGGACATACAACGCCTGCTCACCAGCCTCAGTTTAAAAGTCATGATTCAATTTGCCATTGCGATTATCGCAATCGCTGCATTGATTGTCTGGAATCTGGATTTTATCTTCCAGTTTTATTTCCAGAACCAGCAAACCCAAACTGGCATAATAATTAATAGCGCCATAGCAGGCCTGCTGGTTTTCGGGTTACTCAATATCTTAATACACCTGCTGCGTTATAAGCGCGAAGAGCGCGCAATCGCATTATTTGTCAACAATATCGAATCATTCAAACCGGGTTTGACCCAAGGCCTGCCTAATAGTTCGATCATCGCCAGACGCTATGCGACAATGAAATCTATCCAGTCGGCTAACGGTGAAATTAACCATAGTGCTTTGGCAGCCATGTTAACCGCCGATGAATCTACGCGCTTTGGCCTGATTCGATTTATCAACAACATACTTATTCTTACCGGTGTTTTCGGCACCATCGTATCGCTGTCAGTGGCATTGCTGGGCGCCTCTGACTTGATCGACTCAGCAGCCGCTAGCCTCAGCGGTATGGGATTGGTGATTCATGGTATGTCGACCGCTCTGTCAACAACTATAACAGCGATATTAAGCTACGTATTATTCGGTTATTTCTATACCCGACTCAACGATGTGCAAACGCATTTAATAAGCGGAATCGAACACCTGACTTCGGTATATCTATTGCCACAGATGGTTAAAACCACCGATGATGTAGCTTTCGAAATGGAAGAATTGGTGAAATCTGTCCGAGAAGCGGCCAACAATTTAAAACTAACCCAGGAGATATATCAGGCTTCCGCCCAGGCTCTCAAGGATAACATCAATGCCAATCGTCTACAGTCACAACAATTCAGCGAAGAACTGGGCGAAATCAAATCGCTGCTACGCGAAGGCTTTCGCTTACCCCCTGAGCCATCAGCTAGCCAGGACTAATGTCTTCCGAGCAATTCAGCTTCGCGCCCATCGGACAAGCCCAACCCAGCGGTAGTGGCGAAAGCAGCTTCTGGCCGTCATTTACCGATATCATGATGGTCATTACCATGATTTTCCTGATGGCTACCAGCCTGCTGGTTGTACGCAACTGGCATTTGGTCGCCGAGCTAAAGGAGAGCATCGCAGCCGAGCAGATTGCATCGCAAACCGTCGAGACAACCGTTCAGGAAAACGCCACTCTGGAGGAACGCCTCGCCAATGCCGAACAAAGCAACTCGATATTACGTTTACGCGCCCTGAAAAAAGACGAGCAGTTACGAATTGCGAAAAACAATATCCATCGCCAGCAACTAAGCTTAAACCAGCTTGAGAACCAGATTGTTGAACTCAAGCTGGTAGCCGAAAATGCCAATAACGCCGCCAGAGTTGCCGAACTCGAGGTCGAACGCCTGGCAGTAGAAAAACAAACGCTGGTAAAACTTTTACAAAACGTCGAGCAGCAACTGGCTCGTCAAACACAGCAAGCCGAACAAACACGTACTTTACTCGCAGAACAAAAACAACAAACCGAACAGACTCGCAAGCAACTTTCAAACGCTCAAAACAAAATTACAACCCTGACTGAATCTAGCGCGAGCCAACAAGCCAACATTTCAGAGTTAACCCGGGAAAGGCAGCTACTTTCTCAAGAAATCGAAACCTACAACCAGCAGATATTAACACTCAAAGGCGACTATGAAGTCGTCAAGTCCAAGTATGAAGAATTAATCAAACCGGCACGCTCTGCGAAAGGAAAATATATCGCGGAGGTCTACTATGTTAAAAGCAAGAAAGGCGATGTTATCCGTTACCGGCAACCCGGTGACGCCGGTTTCACAAATCTATCTCTTGCAAATGTCGAGAAACGCCTCGATCGCTTGAAAAAACGGGAAGGAAAAAATCTGTACGTGAAGATTATTATTCCGGAAGATAGCGGCCTCACTTATAACGAGGCATGGGCTTTCATGCGTAAACTGTTAGTCAAATACGATTATTATTATCAGGAATAAGTACCTGTTTGTTAAACAAATAACGTCAATCCCGGTGATACCGTTACAAACTCAAATAAGAAAAACTAATTTTAATCAACCAAAGATTAATAAAATATTTGTAAATAACACTTCAAAATCCGTTCAATAAAGGTGCTCGTTTGATTCACATCAGTGGCGCAGCTCAGAGTGCCGGCCTGGGAATATCTTGAGATAACATTTATTGTCTTCGAATTAATCGCAAGCCAGCCAGTTTATTCTCTAGAAGTGATAACTGATCTGATAAATCCTTGATTTTGTTTGGTGGTGCCTGATCCAGTTTGAGCTGATGAATTTTATCGCTGATTCGAACAATATATCCGACAATTTCGGCTTCATCAATGATATGACCTAGGTCGGATAACAAGCGGTCTGTGCTATCAGGGTCTGTTGATGCGTCTCTACTGGTCATGCTTCCTATCCTTAAGAATCCTTGCAGTTACAGGAAATTATATAATTAAATGGCGTTTGGCGCGAGAGTACCAAGCAATTTAGCTGAGTCGATCAAAGCCGATGCAATTCGGTTATCTGACAATCGCCATTCGATTGATGGATTCCATTTGTTTTCTAACAACTATCGAGCAAATAGGGCAAGGAATATAAAAGTGTATCTTAACGCAATGCGAAAGTTAAGGCTCGCCATAGTTCGCTTTGCGGGTTTATACAACAGGCTATTCGCCTCAATCAATGCCAGCCGGAAGCGTAGTATCATCGGAATCCAGGGTATATTTTTCCGTTAAATGGTTCGATTCTCTATTTCCCTGCGGGATACCACCAGAATTATTTTTAACTAAACTAATTTCAACGAATAGTATCCCCAGCACACATATAAGTGATAATACAAAATCAAAGACTTCCATAACAACTCCGATGGACACTGTTAGAGCCAGGTCGACCCAGCCAACGCTTAATCCGTAAACTATCGAATTAAGCGTTTATTTTCTGTGAATATTCGCTATTAAACGAACTGAGGTATAAAAATAATTGATAGCTTGAGAACTGTGTCACACTAATGGCTGGCAAGAAGAGCAAAAACAGTCATCGACGAATACGATAACTGGTGAGCTTGGAAGGCTTAATAACAGTAAAGATATTCTCCGAGTCAAACAGGCATGATATAGTCCGCGCCGAGCAATAACCATTGCCTATAAATTGGTTATTTAGGTTATTTTTTCCATTTTATTTTCGGCAGGAACAATAGAACAACCCAGGAGATTGATTGATGAACAAAGTCCCCGTGGCACAACTGGATAGCGCGACGCCCTCCTAAGGCGTAGGTTGCCCGTTCGAACCGGGCCGGGG
>CAZYYM010000090.1:0-14645 GCA_964651385.1 uncultured Gammaproteobacteria bacterium
AATTTCCTGCTTGTTATGATGGGGGAGTAGCGTTTATTGCTTGTTATGATGGGGGAGTAGCGTTTATTCTTCCTATACTTTGGCCATTTATGGTTTTAGTTTTAGTGATCGGTTCAGTGCTTTCTGCAGCAGGGTCTTTTTATCTGACTCGATCGCACCGAGTTGAAGCTGTTGTGCGTTCTCCGAATTTACAGGAATTGGGTGAAATCAACAATCAAATGCTAATTGAAGTTTCCCCGGAGATTAGCCTGCAAAAATTTCTTGATCAGCTCACCTTACCACAAAATCAGATGGCTGTTTTTCAGCTTAGTAATCTGTTTCATGTGCTGTCTAAAGAAAGTTCTCTGACAGCTGCGCAAATATTCTCCGATATTCGAACTAATTTAAATGTCGATAGAATTAAGCACAGTTATTATGAACTGGATAAGACAGAAAAAACACCTCTCAGAGAACTCAGTATTTCGCTGAATTCTACTAAACCGGAACTGGCTGCAGAATATATTCAGGCTTTAATAGTTAAGGCAGATGAAGAAGCCATGGCAATATTATCGCAAGATATTTCGGCTATAAGGAACAAGCGCATCAAAGAAATAAAAGATAAGCTGGGTTCCCTAACGCTCGCAGCGAGTACTAACCGAAGGGCACAAATCAAGCGCCTCGAGGAACAAAATAAGGAAATGATTGCCGCTTTAGAACAGCAGATAGAATTGAAAGTGAATACGGCTAGAGAAAATCGCGAAAACGAAATGGTAAGAGTCAGGGAAGCGCTTGCGACCGCACGAGTACTGAATATCGTTGACCCGGTGACCTGGGATGATTTACGTAGTAGTCGAAAAAGCAGCCAGATAGTCAATGAATTTGGTGGAACAGATAAGACGATACCGTCATATTTCAAGGGAACCCGAATTTTAAAAGCAGATCTCAATCGCCTCCAATCCAGGCAGGATGATAAACCATTCGTTAACGGCTTAACCGATATCGCCAGTAAAATTTATGAACTGGAAAATGATCCAAAAATAGTGGCGTTAAGAGCACGTAACGATGACACCATTTACATCGAACAATTTAACGAGCTACAGCAGGAATTATCAGAGCTGGCTCAAATGCCTACGCGGTTCACAATTGGTAAACTGGCTGTTATCAGCCAACCGGCAGTTATCGACCCGAAGCCCTTATTTGATCCTGCTGGGAGGGGTTTTTCTATCGGCAATACTGGCTCTATTCCTGGCACTGATTCGCAGTTTATTGGTGGGGAAGAATGTGCGCAAAGAGACCGCATAGCTCAGCTGCCACACCCTCCATGTAATAAAGTTGGTTTTATTCGATTTAATCGCTTATTAGAGTGCCTTTGTTCTCTAAGCTATTTTAAGCAAATCGTTATGGGCCGACAGCGTTTCAAGCATGGGAATAAATCGCGAAAAATCAATATCGATATTACTGACGTCTTTTCCTTCGTCATCCCAGTAACGCAGACTGATCGCCTGTTCAAAGTAAGGATTACGCTCAAAGGCAGCCAGAGCATGACTATCCGTAATATAGCCTCCCTGTAATTCAAAGCTATCCCTCGATGCCAGCGACAGCGAGTCATAATAGGAGCGGTCGGTGGTGCATAAGAATCGTTTGGCTATGACATGTAGCTTCACGGGCGCTGAAACCTGGTCACCAAAAATATTATGCAAAATGGAAGCGCCAATCATTTCGTGACGATTGTTGACATTCCAGCGCAGAATTTCTCTGTTGTAAGTTAAATGACCGATATCGTGTAACAGGCAGGACGCAATCAGCGTTTCCGGGGCACCGTTTCGTTCTGCCAGTGCAGCGGTCTGCACAGCATGTTGCATATGTGTGATATTTTCACCAATCTTTTTCTTGCCCTGAGTTTCGTATAGCCGGCGAATTCGCTTAACGATATTCATCATTATTTCCTGTAAATAAAGTTAACACTAGCGTTCAATTGTTTCGAAAGTGTTAAAAAAATGTGTTTTGCTCGATATTATATTCAGTCAAAAATCTTAAAAAATGTAACAAAGCTGTCATTATTCGGTGATAAGTTCCGCTCCAGAGTATTTTGTGGATTTATACAGGAACTTATTCGTTGAATTTTATATACGTCCTTATGGTCGCCATGCTGGCACCGTTTATAGTGATGAAACTATACCGGAGGTTACAGCTGTCACAGGCAAAACATCCTACACTGCGTGGTCACTCGAAATGGTCCAGGCGGATTGCAAGACTTGTACCCTATTTCGACTATGGTGAATTAGGCTATTTATGCAGTGATGACGCGCCTACCGATATCGTTAAAAAACGCAAGCTGGCTATGGATAGGCTAAGCGGAAATTTTGCAACTAGTCAACCGCTCAGTATTCAACTGACTGCTGATCTGGAAAACAGTATATCGGATATTAGTTTTACTCAGTCGTATCGAGTTCCATTTCCTTACCGGGAATCGATAAACAAAATGTTCAAATCCGCCAGTTTTGCCGTAGAAACCAGTACTGTAAAAATCAGGGATATTGATGATAACTGGCGTTACGATCTTAGCGGTTCCTATGGGGTCAATCTGTTCGGCTATGATTTTTATAAAGAATGCATGGATGAAGCCTGGGAGAAGGTAAGAGACCTCGGCCCATTGCTTGGTCAGTATCATCCGTTAATTAAAGAAAATGCCGATCGTTTGAAAATGATATCCGGCCTGGATGAAGTTTCGTTTCATATGTCGGGCACAGAAGCCGTTATGCAGGCCGTACGCCTTGCCCGATATCATACCGGGAAAACTCACCTGGTAAGGTTTTGTGGCGCATATCATGGCTGGTGGGACGGTGTACAGCCCGGCATTGGAAACCAGCGTCCGTCGGATGATATCTACACGCTAAGCGATATGAGTGAGAAAACGCTTCGTGTACTGCGTAGCCGAAATGATATCGCCTGCGTGTTGGTGAATCCTTTACAGGCGTTGCATCCCAACTCCGATGCCCCCAGCGACGCTTCGTTAATCAATAGTTCGCGATCTGCGGGGTTCGACCGTAAGGCTTATACCGACTGGCTGGCGAAGCTACGAAGGGTATGTACTGACAGAAAAATCGTATTAATATTTGATGAGGTATTTACCGGCTTTAGATTAGCTAACCGCGGCGCTCAGGAATATTTTGATGTACAGGCCGATATGGTGACTTATGGGAAAACACTCGGAGGTGGATTACCAGTTGGCGTGGTCTGTGGCAGGCATACATTAATGAAGCGTTTTAGAGACGATCAGCCGGTTAATATTTCGTTTGCGCGAGGAACCTTCAATTCACACCCTCTTGTCATGGCGTCAATGAATGTTTTTCTGTCACGAATTCAGGAGCCAGAAATTCAGTTGCAGTATCAATTATCGACCGGTATCTGGCAGGCCCGATTGCAACTATTGAACGAACGCTTGCAAGAAGAACAGCTACCGGTTCGTGTGGCTGGCATATTATCAATATGGACGATTCTTTATACACAGCCTTCACGCTATAACTGGATGTTTCAGTTTTATCTGAAAGACAATCAACTGAACTTGAGCTGGATAGGCAGTGGTCGTTTGATTTTCAGTCATAACTATAGCGACGATGATTTTGCAGAGGTGGTCGAAAATTTTGTATTGGCAGCCGTAACAATGAGAGACGACGGATGGTGGTGGTGTAATCCGGACATGACTGATAAATCTATCCAGAGGCAAATGCTAAAGGAAATGCTGGTTACTCGAATGCCACTAGTTAAAAAGTTAACAGTTTCTGGTTGCAAATCCTGCGCGGCTAAAACCGCGAATCAGGCGTATTAATCTATGGTTTTTCAATACGACAATGTCAGTGAATTCCGCCGAGCACTCAATAAACAGTTTTCCAGTTATCTCGACAGTGAGAGAAACCGTTTTGACCCGGAGAACTGTTTGAAAATCGATTTACATTGCCATGATTTAAACAGTGATACACCGGATGAGCTCTGGGGTAGGATTCTGAAACTACCCGAGACATGGTTGACTACTAAAAAACTGATTAAGTGTCTCAAGGGCAACGGCTGTAATGTCATTACAGTAACCAATCATAATAATGCTAAATCCTGCTGGCAGTTAAAGGAAAAAGGAGTCGATGTCCTGGCTGGTGCAGAGTTCACCTGCCACTTTGCCGAATATAATCTATTTGTTCACGTATTAGCTTATGGCTTCAGTCAGAACGAGGAAGCTACTCTTAACAGTCTTCGCAGCAATATATATGATTTTCTGAAGTATGCGAATGCTCAGGACATACCTGTTATTCTGCCGCATCCGCTTTATTTCTATACCAGAAATGACAAGATAGATTTATCGCTTTTTGAGAAAATTGCGGTATTGTTTCAGCGATTCGAAGTATTAAACGGACAACGTGATCTATGGCAAAGCGTACTGACGTTAAACTGGGTAAACAGTCTGACCCCCAAAAAAATAGAACAATATGCTCGTAAGCATAATCTGAATCCCAGCGAATACGGCGTTAATCCGGCTAATCCCAAAATACTGACTGGCGGGTCCGATGACCATATGGGGCTTTTCGCAGGGCAGTCCGGTAGTTATCTTTATGTCGAAAATCTGCAGCAGCGATTGAAAACAACGCCCGCGTCCGAGCTTGCCCTGGAAGCTTTGCGCAATGGTAGTATTTCTCCCTATGGTCATGTCGGTGAAAACCAGAAACTAAACATTGCTCTGCTTGATTATTTTTCGCAAGTTGCGCTTCATATAAAAGATCCCGGATTACTGCGAATACTATTTCATCGCGGAGAAGTAGCAGACAAAATGGCCTGTTTTGCGATTGGGAACCTGTTGCTCGAAATGCAAAAACACAAAAACACACAGAAGTTTTTTAAATACATTCACTCCGCGCTACATGGAAAAAAACCAAACAAACTGGTGAAATGGAAAATAAAAAAGGAATATAAATTCTGTATTCAGGTGCTCGAAAACATTGCGGATAGCCGAAATCAGTCTACCGAAGCATTTATCAATACAGTGAATGAATCAATTTTTTACCTGTTTAATGAATTGAATAAACTAATCATAAATCGTTTAAGCAGCGCATCGAGTGAATTTTCCAATGAGAAACTGGCCTGCTTTTCAACGGCGGAACTAACCCGGGTTTTTGAAATTCCCAGCCAGTTGACCGAATTGATATCAGGTAACAAAGCCGCGAATCCGGACATGAGTAGCCTCAATTTTGGAAAAGTCCTCGGCAGTCTGACATTCCCGATTCTGGTAGGCAGTATTATGTTAGGAACTACCATGGGTAGTACTCGCTTGTTGTATCAGAACCGACAGTTCCTCAATGAGTTTGCAGATCATCTGGGCCAGAGTCACCACCCCAGAAGGGCTTTATACCTGACAGATACCTTACGCGACAAAAACGGTGTGTCATCTTCTTTATCAGGCAAACTGAAAACGATTCAGCAGTATGACCTGCCTATTGATTTTTTAATCTGTGACGAGAACATCGAAAACGAAGACCATTTACATGTAGTGAAACCGTTGACGACCTACCAGTTGAGGGAATTTGGTCACCAGCAGATACGAATTCCCGACTTGATGGAAATTGCGAAAATATTCTATCACGGTGGTTATGATCGAATTATATGCTCGACGGAAGGCCCGATGTCGGTGGCAGCCTTATTAATTAAACACATGTTTAAAGTGCCGGCCTTCTTTTTTATGCACACGGACTGGCTGGAATTTATCCGTGAGAAAACTGATCTGACTCAGCATGAACGGGATCGACTGAGGCGAGTATTACGTTTTTATTACAAGCAGTTTTCTGGCGGCCTATTCGTTTTAAACGATGATCATCGCGACTGGTTAACCGGACACCAGATGCAATTTGATGAAGACAGGGTTTTTCTCACGGCGCATCATGCCGAGCCGCGAAGTCATCAGGTCGGCAAAATAGCCAGCCATTTACTTTTCAGGGACGCCGATAATGATACAAAATTCATGATTTTCGCCGGTCGGCTAAGTATGGAGAAGGGCATTAACGATCTCATTGAGGTCTTCAATGGGGTTAAAGCCAGGAATCCGAATGTACGGTTAGTCATAGCCGGTTCTGGGCCGGATGAATCGATGCTGAAAAAGCATATCCCCGATGCGTTATTCACCGGATGGATTGATAAGCACCGTCTGGCTCAGCTCTATTCCTCAGTCGACCTGATGCTATTCCCGTCGCGTTTCGATACATTTGGTAATGTGATTCTCGAAGCCTTTACTTATGGACTGCCGGTATTTGCCTATAATTGCAAAGGGCCTAAAAACATTATCGATCATGCCAGTAGCGGATTTCTTTCGCATGATAGTGAGGAAATGGCGCAACAGATTCTGTCCTATCTGGATGATGCCGTCTTGCAACAGAAAATGCGCAAGCAGGTTTTGACTAGCATCGAGCGCTACCAGGCCAAACCTATCATGGATAAGTTTCTCAATGACCTTGGACTACAGGAAGATCGCCAGCCTGTAGCCCGGCAGTCTGTGGCCTGATTAGAGAGATTTTATCCATGGTCGAACTGGTTCGTAATCTAACGCAAAATGAGCGCATAAATTTCCTGCTGACGAATAGAATACCGCGGCGTTTACTCACCCGGTTTATGGGCTGGTATAGTAAAATTAACCAGCCGATACTGACCAGGTTATCGATAGGATTATGGCGGCTGTTCTCCCCCGATCTGGATTTGTCCGAATCTAAATCACAGAAATTCAACAGCCTGCATGAGTGTTTTATTAGAGAACTCAAACCGGGTTCGAGGCCCGTAAACCCGGACACTAACATCATTACCAGTCCATGTGACGCGATCATTGGTGCAAACGGTCAGATAAAGAATCAACGCGTTTTTCAGGCAAAGGGATTTCCTTACTCATTATCTGAGCTAATTCCCGATGCACATGTATGTCGCCGACTGGAGGGCGGCGTCTTCGTCACTTTGCGCCTACGCTCATCCATGTACCACCGATTTCATGCCCCCTGTGACTGCTCGATCAACAATATCGATTATATTTCCGGTGATACCTGGAATGTCAATTCGATTGCACTAAAGCGTATAGAAAAACTGTATGTGAAAAATGAACGAGCAGTATTGCCTTTGGATCTAAAAAATGTGGGTCATATTGTGCTGGTTCCGGTTGCTGCAATTCTTGTGGCCAGTATGAAATTTCACTGTCTACAGGCACCACTGAATCTGAAATATGCTGGGCCGAATCATATTAAATGTTCGGCAGATTACAGAAAAGGGGATGAACTGGGATATTTCGAACACGGTTCAACAATCATAGTATTTGCGTCCTCGGATTACGCCCTGTGCGATCACATTACGACGGGCGAGTCAATAAAAACGGGTGAGGCACTGCTTCAATTTCAACATTAACTATCGGCAATAGTCATTGAAATTGACATGGTGCTGTCACATTTCGATCACATAATAGTATTGCCAAATATTCGGAGACGGTATCTATGAACTTTATCGAAGAATTGCGTCAACAGCGCTGGGATGATCATCGTTATTACCATCATAATCGCATTAATCAGATGCTTCATTTTTTTAGTGCGCTATGTTTTCTAAGCAGTTATGTGATGATATTCATCGACCCGGTCATCGCCGTATTTATCGGTTGGTTGTTCGCCATGTTATTACGCCAGACGGGACACTTCTTCTTTGAACCTTTAACCTACGATAAAGTCAACAATGCTTCTCATGAATACAAGGAAAGTATTAAAGTCGGGTATAATCTTCGCCGTAAGGTTGTGCTGCTTACAGTGTGGATTGCTTCACCTTTGCTGCTTTTTGTCGATCCGGAGCTAGCTGGCTTATTGAAGGCACACGACAGTTTCATGACCTTGTTACACAATATCTCGCTGATGTGGTTATGGATTGGTATTGGTGCCGTGATTTTCAGGACCGTGCATTTATTCTTTTTGATGAGCGTTCAGTCTGGCCTTGTGTGGATGACTAAAATCCTGACGGATCCGTTTCACGATGTTTATATCTACCATAGAGCGCCAATCTATGTGATAAAGGGCGATATGTATGACGATATGAGCGAATGGTACGAACCCTCTTTGCTGAATAACGGATCGTAAATAATTAGAGGGCACTTACACTAGTTGTAGCAACTGGTGAATGCGACACTCAGAATTTCACAAATATCATTGCAATACTCAGCCAGACGCCGATGGTAAAATAGGAACTGATCCAGACTACTTCTGTTTTCCAGATGCGCCATTTACGTTTTTTATTGCGACGATTCGCCGCATCCTTTATGCCTTCGGCGATACCGAGATATTTTACGCCCAGACGGGTTTGCTGTTGAGTTCGGCGGAAATACATGGGGATGTCTACGAACAGCATGATAGCTGCCGCACCGATACTGCTGACCAGGCCGACCAGCATCAATAACTGCGGTATGCCGTCTAGAACAAAATAGCCCGAGATACAGCAGGCTGCAGCCAGTGCGAGCATAATCACCCAGAGAAACTCTTCGATAGCGTGCCAGAAATGGTTCAGTGTTAACATGGCATGCCAGCAGCAGATCTGGGCTAGAACAATAATCGGTACGATGACATAGGCGATAAAAATAATCCAGTCAGCTGAAATATGAATACCCAGGAAGTACACACATAGCGCAATTTGAATGCTGAAGCTGATTTCCGCGAGGGTGGCCAGGCTACGCCCCAGTATGATTGACGACCAGGGCGAATCGATCAGACAGTATCTTTCCAGGTCGATGCGGGGATAAAATGACCTGAAGGCACAGACAAATACATATATACCTGATAGTGCGAGCTGAATTTTCGGGAATCCCTGAGTGTCGGCAACGGTTACTAAGGCCCATAGCCATATGCCGATATTGGCAATAGCGGCGAGGCATAACAGTCTCCACCACAAATAGGTCTTTTTCTTCTGCTTTCCCATACCAGGTATATAATCCTCATCAAGTGTCAAATAATTTTAGATGTCGATGGTGAGTTAATTATTACCTGAGGTTTTAACAATCAGGTAAATGTCAGTTGAATATCGCCGTTACTTAGCAATGCCACTTCCTGCTCAAGGTCTGCGACGGTCAAAGGATGATAATTTAACCAGTCTTTCGCGAACTCCAGATGCATATTAAGCGCAGAATCGATCTTCACCGTCAGCTCTGGTATGTCGATATGTATTCGTCCACGATTGACTAAAACCGCAATACGCAGCAAGCGGATCAATAATGAAAGTGCATCGGAGCGAACGTAGATGTTCTCACGAATCAGAGGCGGTTTGAATTTTCGGCGGTGAAGACGAACTAAGATAGACAGCGCGCCTTGTTCCTGCCTTGAAAATCCAGGCAAATCCATGTTATTCAACACGTAGCCGCCATGTTTGTGATATTGACTATGCGCAATCATCAGGCCTATTTCGTGTAGTTGTGCGGCCCAGCCTAACAGGCGTCGCTCGCGCTTTAACAGGCGCCGATGTTTAATCTGATCGAAAAGCATTATTGCCGTTTTTTCTACCCGCGCCGCCTGGTCTGCATCAATTCGATGGCGTTTCATTAAGTCCAGCACAGTAGCGTTACGCATGTCCCTGGAACGCACACGACCTATCAGGTCATACAGAACCCCTTCCCGTAAAGAACCCTCCGAAATACGCATGAAGTCAATTTTGAGTGATTTGAAAATCGCCATCATTACGGCAACTCCGCCTGCAAATACCGGACGCCTATCTTCTCCCAGGCCGGTCAGATAGAGATTACCGAGTCGGCCTGCATCGACTATTACTTCGACTAATTTTTCCAGGCTCTGGAGGGTTATACCATTATCGCTCCAGCCATTTTCTCTCACCACGCGCTGGATGGCGCGTGCCGTGCCGGATGTTCCGATAATATCTTTTATTTCCATAGAGCCAAGTTTGGCAACCCAGGGTTCCAGTTCGAGACTGGCGTTCAATATTGCCTTTGACATCCTTTTACGTGTGTATTTCCCTAGAGGGAAGTAGAGTTCGCTGCTGCTGACACAACCCATATAAAGGCTTTCCAGATATATCGGTTTTGATTTGTCACCGACAATGACTTCTGTGCTACCGCCACCAATATCGACAACAAGGCGTCGTCCACGTTCCCCCTGTAAGGTATGCGCAACACCAAGATAGATAAGCCTTGCTTCTTCGACACCGGAGATGATCTCGATTGAATACCCCAGCGACTTTTCAGCCTTGCGAATAAACTTTCCCGAATTTTTGGCCTTGCGCAACGCATTGGTACCGACGATACGGACATTTTCTGGCGCAAGCCCCCGTAGACGTTGACCGAACCGTGCCAGACACTCGAGAGCTCGCTGACAGGCTTCGGTTGTTAGTCTGTTTTTTATATTTAGACCACTGGCGAGTCGCACCATTTCGCGTTCGCGATCGATAACGTGAAGACCATGTTCTTCTTCTCGCACAATGACGAGGTGAAAACTATTTGAACCGAGATCGATTGCTGCGAATTGCTCTAACGATTTTGCCATTCCATTATCTTGCAGGGTTTAGCAGTGATAGATTGATAGTAGACCGAACTACATCATAGAAGTAACTGCCAGAAAATAACTTAGTTGCGAGCACTTGTGCAATCTATTTTTTATTAAATGAATAAAATGTAACCGAATCGTAATATTTTAATTATATAGTCATTGGTTGGGGTGGAAAATCCAGAATTCTATGATGAAAGTTAGAAATGTTAAAACTATAGAGACACCTTATGCAGGTATTTCTGTTGACGACTATAAAGTAGAGAAACGTCGACTACAACTCGAATTACTCAAAATTCAGAATGAAATTTTACGTTCCGGTCATCGGCTGGCGATTGTATTTGAGGGTCGTGATGCAGCCGGCAAGGGGTCGACGATCAAACGATTTACCGAATATCTGAATTCGAGATATGTCAGGATTATAGAACTCGGCATCCCGACAAAAAAAGAATCAAAATACTGGTTTAAACGATATGAGCAATACCTTCCCGAACCGGGCCATATGATATTTTTTGACCGCTCATGGTATTCCAGAGCGTTAATTGAGCCAACCATGGGATACTGCAGCGAAAAGCGTTATCGTTATTTCATGAAAAAGGTATTGACGTGGGAACATAAACTACTCGATCAAAATATTATTCTAGTAAAATTTTACCTGTCAATCGATGCCGATACGCAGCTATTCAGGTTTGAGGATCGTCTCAATAACCCCCTGACATTCTGGAAATTTTCAGAAAATGATTTGAATGCGCGAAAGAAGTGGAAAATTTTTACCAAATATAAACAACAGATGGTCGCACGCACTTCTTCAGAACGATCGCCCTGGATTGAGATTAACGCGAATCGAAAAATCGAAGCGCGGTTGACGGCAATGTTGCATCTGGTGAGATTAATCGGTAACAAAAACTTCGAACCACTCACGGGTGAAGATGTTATTGCCAATCAGTCCGTTAAAATAAAAGGGATAGAATTCAATAACCTGAGCTTTGAACAAATTCGAGTTCTCAATGAGCTAGCTTCAGAGCCGGGTAATTTATAACGGTGTAAAATCTGTGGTAGAAAAAGAGTTCTGAATTAAAAACACGGTATCGACGGATAGAAGTTTAGTTGATTGTTTCATAAACCAGGCTAGCAGCAAATTGGAGAACAGTAACTGCTTAACCGGTTCTTCTGGAGTTGGTCTCAGTGCCGAGCCGCTGCTGTCTGCCTTCCGCGACCCATCCTCGGACGCTTTTTGATCGCGTTTTTATTTGACCGAACTGGCATCGGTGGAATGTTTAGAGTCGAATCAACAACGCCTGAAAATAGAAATAGCTGGCCGGCAGATTCAATCACATATTGACGTACACAGAATAAGATGGGATGGTCAGTACTTTCCGGGCTAACCAGCAGTTGTATAGAAATAGCAGGCGATTAGAATAACCCGATAGCCTTCAAAACTGGCATACATTGCTGGATAATAATGATATTTGTCATTAAAGACTCAATAAACCAAAGAGGTATAAGCGAATGTTTCCCAAAATTTTGCAGTCTGCGTTGCTTGCAGCTTCCCTGGCATCCACAGGTATTACCCAAGCCGACGAAGTCAAAATAGGCTTTGTTACCACATTAACCACACCTGCCGGTGTGATTGGCGAGGACATGAAGAATTCGGTTACCCTGGCGCTGGAACACATCGGCAACAAGATGGGTGATCTTGATGTGAAACTAATCATGGAGGATGATGGTTTTAAGCCGGATATCGGTAAACAGAAAACCGATAAACTGGTGAAGCAGGATGATGTTGATTTCGTCGCCGGTTACATCTGGTCGCATGTGTTACTGGCATCGATGAATTCCGTGGTGCGGGCCAACAAGTTCCTCATCAGTGCCAATGCGGGGCCTTCGCAGATTGCGGGTAAGCGTTGCAACAAAAACTTTTTCTCGACTTCCTGGCAAAATGACCAGACACCGATGGCATTAGGTGAATATCTCAACCAGGAAGGGGTTAAATCGATTTATATCATGGCGCCGAATTATGCCGCCGGCAAAGACATGGCCGCCGGTGTCGAAAGCGTATTCAACGGTGAAGTCAAAGGTAAAGACCTGACCAAGTGGGGAGCGGATGCCCAGCTCGACTTTTCTGCCGAACTGGCCAAGGCCAGGGCATCGGGTGCTGAAGCACTGTATGTATTTTATCCAGGTAAGGCCGGTGGCGCGTTTCTGAAGCAATATCAGCAGGCTGGCCTGCAGGATAATTAGCCCGGTAGTTCCTGAATCGGATTACCCAGAATAGTCCACACCAGAACCATTAGGCCGATTGGCGGAAAAATAATAAATCCAATAACCATTGCTGCAATGTTAGCACCGCTCCAGTGACCTCTTCCGCACATTCGCATTCCACATTGGTGAGTCTGGTCTCGTGCTTCTCCAGCCGTTGAATAATTTGTCGATGACATGCTGTATTGCCTCCCGTGTAAAGAAAATATGCCAGTTAAAACTCCTTAAAACAATGCAAGTAAACACTGTTTACATACAATATAATGGACGTCACAATGTTTTTCAAGGCCCTTACCAGAAAAAAGTTAACATTGTTTACATTAAGTGGTACAAATACCTTATGAGAAAAGAAAAGCGCCACTACCATCATGGCCATCTCGCTGAATCGTTGCTCAATGCAGTCGATGAAATAGCATCACGATTCGGTCTCGAAGCGGTAACACTGAGAGGTTGCGCAAAACGCGTGGGCGTTTCACCCGCAGCGGCTTTTCGCCACTATACGGACAAACGTGCGCTGTTGACTGCTTTTGCCACCAGGGCCTTGCATCAACTTGCCGATGCAATGGAAACCGCCAGAACCAACGCCATTGCCAGCGGGGCGAATGATTTCCTTGCCGTAGGCATGGCGTATATCGAATTTGCGCTTAAGAAGCCTGCATTCTTCCGCGCCATGTGGCGTGAAGAAACCATATACTCGCAGGACCAAGACTACCTGGCTGCCACCGAACGCCTGTCTGGCTATCTAAAAGGCGGTTTCGTAAAAACGATCATCGACGATGACCCCGGTAATTTTAGTACCCAGGAATTATTAGCCTGGTCCTCTGTGCACGGTCTGGCCAGTTTATTCATCGATGGTCCTGTCGGCAATGACAGGGATCTTGACGACAAACTCGTATTAGCCAATGCGGTAATAAGCCAGCTAATGCCTGCTATTTCCGAGCCAATTCAACCGGGTTAATCCTGCCTGTCAATTGCAGCATATTCATAAAACCCCTGATTTGTCTTTAATTATTAATATCCGGTTGGTACAGTGTTTTTATGACCGATTTTAAAATAAAAGATCATCCCGAGCGTTTTGTTGTTAACAATGAAGTGCATGCGCGGCCTTACCAGATCATGGATTCGCCATTAAGAGTGACGCATCTTGCGATGCTCTCCAATAACCGCGTCGCCGACCTCAGCGCCTTAAGTGAACTATGCGATCGATTTGCAATAACGCGTCCTAATCCGGAGGCCAGTTTTTTCGTCGGCGAATTCCCTTTGTTCCAGATACGCTGGGAGCACCATACCGAATTTTCGACCTATACCATCAGTGAACAAAAAAATAGTGCCATACCGTTTCAGGAATGTGCATTATCACTGCTTCCGATAGAATGGGTTTCAAGGTTGACAGGAAATGTAATTACTCGATTGAACCTGGAGTTAGTCGACAGAAAAACAGATGCGCTAGACTTCGGCGCTTTATCGGAATTATTTACCTCTAACACCGTGGCTGGAAGCCTTGTCTCTGACGGGGCTGCAAGAGTGTGGACCGATTTTCATATACATGCCGACGGCTTTAACCGGATTCTGGTTGAAAACCTGAGTTTACACCAGCGGAAGGCAGGTCGCCTGGTTCAGAGAATTCTCGAAATAGAAACCTATCGCATGTTTGCCCTGCTCGGCTTACCGCTTGCGCGTCAATACTCGCAGGATCTCACACAGTGTGATAAGCAACTTGAAGCAATTACGCAGAAAGTGAGTTTATTGCAAAAAGGTGAAGGCGAACAGAGCCTGCTGGACGAACTGAGCCAGGTTGCCGCCACCGTGGAACATATCGAAAAGACCTGATGATGCGCGGCAGTGTATGGATTTCGTGGGTTCATTCCCCGA
>CAZYYM010000091.1:0-14593 GCA_964651385.1 uncultured Gammaproteobacteria bacterium
CTTATAAAGAGTTCAGTTCCGACAATCGCTGCGCTCTGTTCGATGGAAACACGATCGACCCGGTCAATTATTTTAATCGGCGCCTGATTTACAATATCACCCGAGTCGAATTGCTCGCTAAGCAGGTGCAGGCTAACACCGAATTTTCTATTATTCGAATGAAGTTGGTGGCCGACAGGATCTACGCCCCGGAAATCCGGTAACAACGAAGGATGCAGGTTTAATGCGGCTTTATTTGCCAACGAGTAGCAATTTTCGCTCAGCAGATAGGGCCAACATGCTACCAGAATGAAATCAATCGATATCGCTTCAATTTGATCAATTATTCGTGATTGAAATCCATCGGGGGCGTAAATAATATTCAAGTTAGCCGCACGAACTTTTTTGATTAGGGGATTATAAGTCGAATTTTCAAACAAGCGGTCGGCAACGGATGAATACCGGGAACTCGGTGGATATTCAGGTATAGCAACAGCAAGCGGTAACTGATTTAAATCAACAAGCTGTTCGAAAACCGCCAGGCTGAAATTGGCGCCGGTGCCAAAAAATACAAACCTTCCGGACATTAATCATCACAGGGCTGATGATGAAAATACTGGTTATTTTCAAGCGCATCACAAAATCCGAAATATTGCATATCGATAATTCGTTGTGGGTACAGAATACCATCGAGGTGATCGCATTCGTGTTGCACCACGCGTGCATGAAAATCACTGGCGCTACGATTAATTACCTTACCAAATTGATCAAAGCCTTGATAACGAATATGGCGATATCGTGGCACTAGTCCACGCATTCCCGGCACACTCAGGCAACCTTCCCAGGCCGATTCAACTGCCTCGTCCAGCACTTCGATCTGTGGATTGATCAGAATTGTTTCGGGTACTGGTGGAGCATGTGGATACCGCGGATT
This sequence comes from uncultured Gammaproteobacteria bacterium, assembly GCA_964651385.1. Lineage (GTDB taxonomy): Bacteria > Pseudomonadota > Gammaproteobacteria. The sequence goes on from CAZYYM010000091.1 coordinate 914, forward strand.
TGATTGACATCCAAACACTACGACCCGGAGATTGACACCGATTTGAGGCGCGGCGAGACCCGCCCCTTTCTCAGCTGCCATGGTGTCCCACATATCCTGCAATAATGTTTCAATTTCGATGGTACCAAAGGTCTCCACCACCAGAGATTTTTCGAGCAAGCTGCACTCACCCATTTTCAATACCGTTTGGACTGTCATAATGTTATCGATTGTGCCAGATTAGCGGGATAAAAAATATGCTGTCTGCCATAGCTCAGTCCCGTTTCAGCGATCGATAGGTAAACCATGCGACTGACAACAATAAAATAGACCCGCCGATTATAGTATTAATTGGTGGTGTTTCATCAATGACAATCCAGACCCAGAGCGGTCCCAAAATCGCTTCCAGCAAAAAAACCAACTGCACTTCCGCAGAACTGGTTAACCTTGGCGCAATGGTTAGGCATAAAAAGGCTAGCGGTACCAATATAATTCCGATGATAGCAATATAAGAAAATTGAGCCGCCGTGACCAAGGCAACTGACCCCTGCATCCAGGCGTATGCAGTCATCAGCAAACTCCCGAAAACAACCGATGGCACCAGATCAACCTGCTTATATAAACGTACTAGCACGGCACTCGACGCCGTCGTAATCGCGCAGACTAGCCCAAATAAATCCCCGGTCAATCCGTCGGACTGGTAACTACCGATGCCGATAATCGATATTCCAATAATGGACAGTAAGGCGACTATCCAGGTAATCGGACGTTGATTTTCCTTCAAAACAAAATAGGATAATATCGCGGCAAATATCGGTGCCGACGACAAAATGACCAGGGTATTGGCTACGGAAGTCTTCTGTATTGAATAAATGAAACTAATATTGGTAATTGCGTACAGGCTTCCATTCACCACCGCCGCTATGCCTGAAGTTATTATTACCGACCAGAATCGGCCTCGATAATAGGCCAGAAGCAATAGTGTAATCGTTATAGCAGGTAATAACCCTCGATAGAATATAAGGGTGAAATCATCCAGCATGAGTAGGCGTATCAATAGACTATCTGGGCTCAGGATTAATACGCCGGCAATCGATATCAATAGGCCCCGGGCAGGGTTCGACAAGTTCATCATAAAATTGAATTTTAACCGGAGCGAAATTATATGAGGTGAAAGCCACAGCCACAATCTTCAATCAAGTTCAATAAATCCGCAAAAACAAGTCGAATTAGATAAACCCCAGAGTCAATTATGGGTAAAATATTGCGTTTAATCTTCTTGATCCAAACATGCCGTTATCACACCCTGCAAATCGTAAACTTGCGCATTCCAGAGTCGTTAGCTGTTCGGGACATCAACGTGACGACGGTCTATGGGATATCGAAGGTCGCATCGTAGACACCAAGCCCTACCGTTTCGAAAATCGTGACCGTGGTGGCTGGATAGAAACTGATGAAGCTCTGCACGATATGTCAATACGACTCACTATTGACCTGTCCCTCGAAGTCAAAGACGTCGAAGCCGTCATTGATGCCTCACCTTACAACTACTGTCAGTGTGTCATCTCGGTTGCAAAAAACCTGGTGGGGCTGAAAATTGCACCCGGTTGGACTCGACAGTCTAAAATCGCGATGGGCAAAAATCGTGGCTGTACTCATTTGACCGAATTACTCGGTCCTATTGCGACAACGGCAATACAAACAATTGCCAGCGAGCAGGCCAAACGCCAAAAATTAGCGGTGCATAAAGCCGATACCGTAAACAATCGCAGGGGTATGAAATCACCATTTATCGATAGCTGCCACGCACTTGCTGCGGATAGTCCAGTGGTTGAATTGCATTGGCCAGACCAGTACAGACCATCGTCGCCGGAAGATCCATGATCGAAATAACCCGAACACGACAATTAATGTCGGTACTTTAAATTTCACTAAAAATCTGTTAGCTTTCACCTCTGTCGGACGATCAAGGAAGAAAAATGGCACTTAAATTCGAGCCGTTGGTAGACCCCACTACGAACGAATTAATAGCCCGGTTAAATAATGTTATGAACCAGTCTAATCTGGTGCGGGAAATAGTCGATAAAAGTGAAGAACTCTGGACACTCCAACAAACCCGTGGCAATCCCCAGGAAACCCGTCAACTGCGCAATGAAATCGCCCGATTAGAAGATTTGCTTCGCATTATCAGACAGTAAATTGCTTATATTGTCCTGTTTTTACCGTTTGCTTCTGTGTGAAATTCACGATAGGCCTGTGCCCAGGACCATCATCTATCTGCTTCGATTAAGGCAATTCCGGTTTATGCTTATTGCAAGAATGACGGTAGCCACCACCGGCTACGCGTGTGATAAGTGTATATTCCAACCAGCAATCCGGTTCATCACAGGCTGTTTGGAAGTTCTCGGGTGTTCTGCATTTCGGACAGACCATCCAGACATCCTCACCACGTGGGTCAGGTACTCGATCAACGTCTATCGCCATACCATGCCAATCGCACTTGACACAAATGACTTTTGTGTCCCTGATTGACACGTCATCGTCGTTATTCATTACCGGGTACTCCAATGTTTGCGTATTTTTTTCAATCTAGTGATAGGCCATTATTACGTTGCCTATACCGATTAATTATTTGTAAAATTTTTATGATAAGACAATATCAAGGACCGAAGATAAAGTACATCATCATTAGAGTGACCGCGGTGGGCTTTTAACCTATTGACATACAAATCAATAACCGCTAAGGAAAGAACTGGTTAATCGCAATAATTGCCGATCTTGCTTTTCGATAAATGCCGGTTACCAAAAAAGTACTTCGCATTAGCCAGCCTTAAAGATAATATGGGGCATCCGGGTTGGATATTGCATACACATCTCCCGGTAGATTTATAATCGGAGATTACGAATCATGGGAGTCATATATGAGTAGTAGCTTGAGCAGGGAATGGGGCCTCACGGATGGCCAGTCTTATATTATAAGCAGAAAAGGTGCTGTCAGCATGGATGGCTATATTTATATCAATTCCCCGACTGTCAGCAGACCACATGCCGAACTGAAAATCAAAAATGGTAGGGTCTATCTTCGCGATCTGGGATCGACGAATGGCATCTTTATAGTGGATAGTGATAACCTGATCAGATTCGAAGAAGGCTATGTGAACCCCAATCAGCCGATGTTGATAGGTAAGGTGACCTGTACAATTCAAAGCCTGATTGGAATAGTTGGCGTCTATTCTACTCCGGAAAAAAACACACTTGATTTTGAAGATACCCAGAAAATGCCGATACCGGCACATCAACCGGCTAAGAAAACTGAGACCGATTAACTATTGAAATGAGATATTTTTGCTACTCCCTGCTTAAACAGGTTTTGGTGGATTGAATTCCGGATAAACCAGGCGGGATAATTTTAGCGACAGGCAAAGGCGAGATCGTGGCTGACCCTGCTTTTGCCATACTCAAGTTGAAAGACGGTTTAAAGCAATTCAACCTGGAAAAATCCGTTGAGCGTGATAAAGATGCGTAATAATGGCGGAGAGTGAGGGATTCGAACCCTCGATACGTTGCCGTATACACGCTTTCCAGGCGTGCTCCTTCAACCACTCGGACAACTCTCCTAATTCAGACTTTCCTGGCTATCGACTACCCCGTTCTTCGTTGTGAGTCGCACGTTGTGCGCTCGTTTGCATGACTGGGCGCGAAGACTACAGGATAGCGGTTTTGCTATCAATCCCATGTCGACGAGTTTTGATTTGAATTGCCTCTCAAAGTGTTTATGTTTTTCATTTAATCACAAAGAATTTTGGTAACATACTTCTTTTTTATGTCTGATTTTCATGCTAACTGTTATATCACCCGCCAAAACACTGGATTATGAATCACCTACACTATCAGACCAGTTCACACAGCCTGCTCACCTTCGCCAGTCTCGTCAGCTAATTAGACATCTACGCCAATTTTCGGCAGACGATTTATCCAGACTTATGAATGTTAGCAGTAGTATTGCCAATCTCAATGCAACCCGATTTAAACGGTGGAAAACGCCGTTTAAACCGGAAAATGCCAGGCAAGCGTTGTTCGCCTTTAAAGGTGATGTTTATATCGGGCTTGATGCATATAGTATGAGCCAGGACAATATTAACTTTGCCCAGCAGCATTTACGTATGCTTTCCGGTCTGTATGGCCTGCTCCGCCCTCTCGATTTAATGCAGCCCTATCGCCTGGAGATGGGCACCCGTCTCAATACCGAGAATGGAAAAAATCTATATCAGTTCTGGCATGGCCGCATCACCGATGCAATCAACAAAGATTTGAAATCAATGGATTCGCCTATCCTGATCAATCTCGCCTCAAAGGAATATTTTAAGTCAATTGATGCCCGGGCTGTCAAAGGTGAAATCGTAACGCCGACATTCAAGGAGTACTATAAAGGAAAGTATCAGATTATCAGTTTCTTCGCGAAAAAAGCCCGTGGATTGTTGTCGAGGTATATCATTGACCACGAATTAACCGATGCCGAGTCCATAAAGAACTTTAGTGTAGAAGGTTATGTCTTCGACGAAGCGCTTTCACGCGGCAATGACTGGGTATTCAGCAGAAGACCGTAGTCTTCGTCAACACCCATACCCGTAGCGCTCGTCATGGCTGAACTTTCATCACTATGGCACCGAGTTCAGCTCACTAGCGGGATTATAGCCGCACTGGTGCTTTTACTGGTGTTAATTTTCCAGCCTGGGATCACGAAAAAACCATTAACTCAATTAGAGAAAATCCAGCAACGCGGTTATATCCGTATACTGACCTTAAACAGTGCCTCGACTTACTACCTCGATATCGATAGTCCGAATGGATTTGAATATCAGCTGGCGCGCTGGTTTTGCGAATCGATAGGAGTTGAGGCAGGGTTCATTACAGTTTCACAGTTCTCAGACCTTTACACCGAGCTACTCTTTGGTACGGGTGATATTGCTGCCGCCGGGTTGTCTCAGGATGAATCGGAATTCAGTTCCGCAGTCATTTACGGACCGCGATATTACGAAGTTAAAAGTCAGGTGCTCTACCGTAATGGTAGCGTTGAAAGACCTCGTAAACTGGAAGATATCGCCAGTCAAAATATGTATATTATTCGTGGTTCAAGCCAGTCGAATTTACTACATAAATTAAAACCGCAATACCCCAACTTAATCTGGACAGAAGTTGACGATATTGCCACTGAAGAGTTGATCGCGCTGGTGGACACCGGGAAAGTCAAATATGTTATGGCGGATTCTCAAAATATTGCACTACAGCGCCGATTCTTCCCGGAGCTTCGTATTGCATTCGAACTGGGAAAACCTCGGCAGTTGCGCTGGGCGTTTAATCATGCCAAAGATGATAGCCTTTCACAAGCAATCAAGGTTTTTTTTAAAACCATTAAAGAGGATGGCCGGCTCGAACAACTGATTCATCGTCATTATAGCCATGTCGCCAGTTTTAATTATTCAGATGTCAAAACCTTCAATCATCACTTGCAAACACGTCTGCCAAAGTATGTCGGTTTATTTAAACAGGAGGCCGACAGTTTCAATATGGACTGGCGACTGCTGGCGGCCATAGGCTATCAGGAATCGCTATGGAATGCCCGGGCCAAATCTCCAACCGGCGTGCGCGGATTAATGATGCTAACCCGGGCAACGGCAAAACAAATGGAAGTGACTAACCGACTCGATCCGCAGCAAAGCATTCGAGGGGGCGCCCGCTATTTTACCAGTGTACTCAAGCGCATACCTGGGTCTATAAAGGAGCCGGATCGCAGCTGGCTGGCGCTGGCTGCATATAACGTGGGATTCGGACATGTCGAAGACGCGCGGAAAATTACCGAGGCCAATGGTGGTGATCCGGATAAATGGATCGATGTCAAAAAGAGCCTGCCGTTGCTCGCGCGTAAAAAATGGTACAAGAATACCAAATATGGCTATGCGCGTGGCTGGGAACCGGTGAAATACGTCGAAAATATTCGAAACTACTATGAGTATCTAACAGGCAGTGAAATCAAAGCCAATCGAGAATCGGGTGAGTTGGAGAATTTCACTCCACCGCAGGCACCGGACATTGCGCCCAGCCTATGACACCTGGGTATTTTTTAGCCGACGCTTTTGTTCAAAAAATGTTCTCATCAAGAATGAACAATTATCTTTGCACACACCACCGAATAATTCCGGAATATGGTTAAATCTTCCTTCTCTGAAAAGCTGATATGCGCTTTCGATGGCACCTGTTTTTGGTTCCAATGCGCCATATACAATGCGTTTAACACGCGCCTGCACCAGTGCACCGACGCACATGGTGCAAGGTTCCAATGTCACATACAGTGTTGTCCCGGGCAGACGGTAATTAATTAGTTTTCTGGCAGCTTCGCGCAAAACAATTATTTCGGCATGTGCGGTTGGGTCACAGGCCTCGATCGGCTGGTTATGGCCTTTAGCGATAAGGATGTTATTTTCATTAATTAACACGGCGCCGACGGGAATTTCATCGTGTTCGGCAGCTAATTTAGCCTGCTCCAAAGCTATAGACATCCAATACTCATCGATAGACTGACTTTGCTTTGGCTTAATCATTATAAAATAAAAATCCCGATAAAGATTCCCGATCCTCATAATACCTCTACTGCTACCAGAAAGCCGGGTTGACACTGAGACTAAATTAAAACTTTCTACTCTCTAAAGTGATTCTTTTGTCGTTGATTACCGTATTTGTATTCGATGTTATTTTACCTGCCCTGGCTGACTTTTTAACGAAAAGGTTCACCCGCAATTTCATTTATAATTATGCATTTTAACAGGCGAAAATTCATAATCCGATTTTTCTTGAGCCTTTTTCCATAGGTGCTTCCAGGCGATGAATTCATCGGCGACTAATGGTTTTGATATCAGAAATCCTTGCCCAAAATGACACCCCAGTTGTCTCAAATGATCCCAGGTTTGCCTGGTTTCAATGCCTTCGGCAATACAATCGGCGCCAAATCCTTCCGCTATTTTTAAAATCGCCGCTATTATCGATCCATCACGCCATTCGCTGGTAACTTGCCTGACGAAAGTCCTGTCAATTTTAATTTCCTGGAAGGGGAAATCACGCAGATATTGTAGCGAACTATAGCCAGTCCCAAAATCATCGATCGATATTTTAAACCCGCTCGAAACAAGGGCTTCGAGTTGTTTACGTGCCCGCCTTGGATCAGCGATCAATGATGATTCGGTAATTTCCAATATAATGGAGTCATTGGGGATGGAATATTCCTGGAGTACCTGTCCCAATCGAGAGGGCAAGTCGTGATCTTCCACCATCTTCGGAGACAGGTTAATTGCAAGTGGCAAATCGATTCCCGAGCGTCGCCAATCGTTTAATTGTGCTGCCGCTTTTCCGACAATCAAATATGTCAACTCCCGTATCTTTTCTATACTCTCTGCCGCCGATATAAATTCTGCAGGTTGTACCAGGCCCAAGTCTGGATGACGCCAGCGAACCAGTACTTCCGCACCGTGTAAACTACCGTCGTCGAGTGAAACCTTAGGCTGATAACACACCATCAACTCGGATTGGGTGCCAATACTTGGTAGTGCCCCTTCGATAAGCTGTTCGCGATTGGCCTCGGGTTCACCACTCGGATTGTATATACAATAATCCAGACCTGATTTCTTCGCCTGGTACATCGCCTGATCTGCGTTATGCAGTAATGTATTGGCATCGAAACCGTGCCGCGGGTACATCGAAATCCCAATCGAAACGCCATGCTCGAGGTCTTGCCCTTCGTGCATAATCGGCCGGGTTATAGCCCTGGCTAGTTTGGCAGCAATGGTGGTGGCATTTTCCAGCGAATTGGCGCCGGGTAGCAGAGCAGTGAACTCATCTCCTCCCATGCGTGCGATGGTATCCGAATCACGTGCAGTTTCAAGCAATCGCGTACCAACTTCTATTAAAACTGTATCACCGGCATCATGGCCGAAATTGTCATTTATTTGCTTAAAATGGTCGAGATCCATCATCAGTACTGCGAACTTACCAAGGTTACGTTTACTGGTTTCAAGCAGGTTGGAAAAACGATCGAGAAACAAGTTCCGGTTTGGCAAGCCAGTTAAAGAATCATGCAGACTGAGATGTTCGAGCGTCCTTTGCTCTTCCTCGCGCTCACGCTTTTGAACCGTAATATCCAGGGCATTACAAACTGCATCCCGGAGCTGTGAAGACGTCAAGTCGTCTTTAGAAATATAATCGGTGACGCCAAGTTTAAGAGCGCCGACAGCAATCGACTCGCTGCCCATTCCGGTAAGCAATATAACATTAGGCGGATCGTCAATAACCTGATCTACTCTTTCGAGCAATTCAAATGCATTATCGGCACCCAGGTGATAGTCCACAAGCAGACAGTCAAAGCTTTGAGACTCGAGCATTTCCAATGCTTGGTCGATTCCGCAGGCCTGTTCAAGATTTACATCCAGACCGGTTGCGGCAAGTAGTCGAACGGTCGCAATGCGGTCGACTTCATCGTCATCGACTAATAGTAGTTTGAAATCATTCAATTGCTGATAATCTCCAATTTTGGTGCCCGTTTCTTTTGTTTTCTTCGGTTTGCTTCAATCCTGCGAATCAATCCTGGACTAAATAAAACAGATCAAAATTACGATAAATTTACCAATGTTATTGATTATAGTCGACAATCTACTATTAATATTAAATGAATTTTCAACTTAAAATGGGAGAAATATCTCCCGACGCAATTGCAAAGTCAAAAGCGAGCATTTTTGAACGGAATCGTTTAAGCAGTTATACGTTACTAAGCGTCGTACTAATTCTTGCATTTCTCTGGCTGCATGGATCTACGTGGCAGGGAGATCCCTACCTGCATACCTTGATGGAACTAGTGGCCATGATCCTCGCAATGATGGTCGGTGTGATCGGTCTGGTACGTTACTACACGACGCCCAAAAGCAGTATTTTACTGCTTGGTGCGGGATTTATTGGAACTGCACTCCTCGATGGTTATCATGCGTTAATTACATCACCTTATTTCGTAGGGCTTCTGCCGAGCGAGATTGAGTCGCTGAGTCCCTGGAGCTGGTTAGCGTCGCGAATGTTTCTCTCTATAGTGTTATTGATGGTTTGCCGGGCGGCGCACCGCGAGGCCGAAAATTTTGAGGACAATCCGCATTCCGCGCTTTATATCTATAGTTTGATCTCGGTTTTGGTAGCCTTCACTTTTCTTTTTTTCGGGGCAGTGCCACTTTCCCGCGGCTATTTTCCCGAGTTAGCGTCTTCCCGCCCTGAAGATTTTATTCCTGGAATATTTTTTGGAGCTGCGCTTTACGGATTTCTCAAGTACGGAAATTGGCGCCACGATATAGCGACGCATTGGTTAATACTCGCATTGATCATTAGCCTGGTGAACCAGATCATGTTCATACCATTCTCGGCTGAATTGTTCGACGCCAACTTTAACACGGCGCATTTGCTCAAAATATTAAGTTATCTTTGCGTGCTCACGGGTCTTTTCATCGGTACCTTTCAGTCTTTTCGGAACGAGCAAAAACTCTCTCTGCAATCAAACAGGGAACTCGCAAAGCGCTTACTAGAGACTCAACGTTTTGAAACCATTTTTAACGCATCACCGTCAGGATTGATAATAGTAAGAGCAGATGGTCAGATCGATATGGCCAATGCCAGGGTGGAACAGGTTCTCGGTTTCGATCAGGGTACGCTCGAAGGCAATTTGATCGAAAACCTGGTGCCTGAAGTGTACCGTGATCAACATCAAATTGAACGCAACAAATTTGCCCGACATCCCGAACAAAGGGTTATGGGTAATGGAACGGTTCTTCAGGCACAGTGCTATGATGGCCGTAAAATTCCGGTCGAAATCGGCCTGACGCCGATCGAAACCGACCGTGGGCCGATGGTCATTGCTTCTCTAACCGATCTTAGTGAAGTGGAGCAAGCGAAACGGACACTGGAGAAACACACAGAAGCACTACAGCGCAGTAACGACGAACTCAATCAGTTTGCCTACGTTGCGTCTCACGATTTGCGTGCACCGTTACGTGGCATTTCCAAGTTGGCAGAAATAATCGAGCAGGATGCAGGCGATGTACTCGATGATGAGTCATTGCACCACCTCGGTCTTATGCGTAATCGGGTTGAACGCCTCAACCGATTGTTGAGCGACCTGTTACAATATTCACGGGTTGGTAGTAACGAAAGCAAGGCCGAATTCGTCGATATGCACCAGGTAATCAATGGCGCTAAAGAACTTTATCTTGCTGATACCGGGTTCGATTTGTGCATCGAGGGAAAATTGCCCGAGATATACGCCCCCAAGGCTCTGGTTGAACAGGTATTGCGTAACCTGATAATGAATTCGGTCAAGCACCACGATCGAGATCACGGTACTATCAGCATTTGGGCGGGTGTCGACGCCAGCTATGAACATCTGTATTTTGCCGATGACGGTCCGGGAATCCCGACTCAATACCACGAAAAGGTATTTCAGTTATTTCAAACACTGAAACGCCGGGACGAAGTCGAAGGCAGCGGTATGGGCCTGGCAATCATCAAAAAAGCAATGATCGCCTGTGACGGGATGGTAAGCGTGGAATCGGGCGACGAACGCGGCGCTAAATTTTGTCTCAGCTTTCCTCGAAATATTTACAGCCTCTAAATTTGATTTATAATGCCCGGAGCTACAAAAAATAGGGGTGGTAATGCTGGAAAAATGTGATTTAAGTATCCTGATAGTCGACGATGATGAGGTAGATGTCGTTGTAGTCAGGAGAGCACTGAAAAAAAGAAAAATCGACAATCCGGTCTTCGTCGCCCACGATGGTCTGGAGGCCCTCGAGATGCTTCGCAGGCAAGATGGCTCAGGTCCTCAATGGCCCTATCTAATTTTGCTCGATATTAATATGCCCCGAATGAGCGGGATCGAATTCCTCGAAGCGTTACGCGACGACCCTAATCTTCAGGACGCAGTCGTATTCGTTCTGTCTACCTCGGACGACGACCGTGACATGACCGCTGCCTACCGTAAGAACATTGCCGGATATGTGGTTAAACAAAATGTAGATAAAGATTTTATGCAATTAATCGAGTTAGTCGAGAATTTTTCCCTGGTCGTTCGGTTTCCGAAAAGAAGATGGAGTCCCGAGAATAACAACCTCGAAGATATCCCGTAGTTACTATTACCGATGATGGGCGTCTGCAGCAACTATCGCTGCCTTTTTCAGTGCAATTGCTTCTTTGCACCCCACTCGATTGTAAACGAGCCATTTTAATGATTTAAATGCTCTAATCTTGACTGCCTTCAAATGCCCATGACATCCGAATCAACTATCCTTGAAACTGACGAAGCAGTAGGGCCGAAACGGTCCAGGCGTCGTACCTGGCATTTCACACCAGCGTTGCCAGTAAAGCAGGCACCCTACTTCGAAAAGCCGTTTGATCCCGGCAAAAGCCTGAGGTACCTGCTTAACATCTGGCGTCCATTCAACCAACGTTTCCTGCTGCTGATGCTGTCGATTGCAGCCTGGACCTGGTTTACACCGTCACTAGAGCACGCGAGCGATTTCCGACTCGACTGGATACTCGAGATCGGACTGCGCAACCTCGTTATAGTGTTCGTAGTCGCGGGCGGTTTACACCTTCTACCCCATTCATGTGATTTTCAATGCTTTATTACACACCGTTGCCGGGCCGACTTCACATTGTGGTTATCACAAGGTGCGCATCACCCGTTTTTTCAGCCTGCAACTGGGTGATTTCATGCACCAGCTACACCACCGTTTTTGCGACTGCAACTGCAACTACGGCTCCTACGAAACCCCATGGGATAAGGTTTTCGACAGTTTTCACGATGGCACAGAAGCCGCCGAGGCCTGGATGAAGAATCGGCGCAAGAAGCTGTTCGAACAGAAAAACCAGCTCGCCGGGCAGTAACCAGGCTGCAAAACTAACCTGGCCGGGCCGTGAAGAAAAATATAACCCAAACCGAGTGAACATTATTATGAAGAGAATCTACGATTTCAGCCGCAGCCGATCGGCACGCAACTATACTGTCGCCGATCTGCAGGCACTGAAAGGATCAGGTAGTAAACTCAGCATGAGTAATCCAAAGGATGCCATCGAACTGCAGGCCTGTATCGATGCCGGTATCGATTTGATGGTAGTCTGGGACAGTCAGATCGAGGAATGTCGCGAAGTAGCACCATATCACTTCATGGGAGTCGGCAGCACCTGGTCGCAATTCGGCGATTCGAATGGAATCCTTCGCCATGCTGTTGAGATGATGGCCAAAGGCGGCGACATGTACTACACGTTGCGCTCCCCCGACGTGCTGGAAATGTTGTCGAAGGAAGGCATTCCGGTGCAAAGCCACATAGGCCTGATTCCAACTTTCAGCCATTGGTGCGGCGGCCTGCGCGGCTGGGGCCGAACGGCCGATGAGGCGATGGAAATCTACCGTACACTGAAACGCATGGAAGACGTCGGTGTATTTGCAGTGGAAGCTGAATGTATCGCTGAGGAAGTGCTGGCGGCGGTTAATGAAAAGACATCGATCGTGACCTTTTCACTGGGTTCCGGTAATGCCGGCGACGTTATTATGTCGTTTGTCGCCGATATCTGTGGTGAAGATAGCGAGGAAGACACGCCACCGAAGCACGCCCATGCCTTCGGAAATCTTGCTCGGTTGCATAAGCAGATGTACGAAGAGCGCGTTGTCGCGCTGAAGTCGTTCCACGACGAGGTGACGGCTCTGAATTTTCCCTATCCGCAAACCAATATATCAATGCACCCGAACGAAAAGGATAAGTTCCTCGAGGCGTTGGACAAGGAATAATGACTTGGCTTTTACATGTTGCCTGAACACGGGTTTGTAAGATCCGTAGAATAAAAGTTATTGGAGTAGCAAGATTTGACCAGCCGGAACACCGGGCCAGGATATTTAACCTGCTTTAACTGCTGCTAAATGAAATTCTGACCTTCATAGGATATCAGTCTGCTTACTCCATGAGGCTTTGAAAGTTACCAGACACCGGCCATAAAGTAATGCGCAGTCCTGGTCACAGGCAATTCAGCAGGCAGCATAACAGCTCAAGTTATTACGCTAATATTTTATTAATGTATTTTCCCTGATCTCGACCAGTTTTTCTTCCAGCTTCTCAATTTCTCTCCGAAAAAACTCAGCCCTAGGCGAGAGCGGGTCGTTAAATTGCAGATTTTCCAGACTCTCTACCAGTGTATTGATCATTTTTACAATCTTGATTTCGTCAAGAGTCAGATTGAAATTTCTCAAATTATCTTTCATTAAAGTGTTTCCCGATTTGCCAGGTGGCATATTGAAATTCTAACTTCTTAGCATTGGTCTTACAATGTCTGAATGCTTAATTATAGATGCATTGTAGTTTTGTAACGTCTACATCGGATCTTACCGGCCAGCAGAGCTACCAATCAAAAATGGTCCAGGCGATAAATAAAATTGCTACAGGAAGTTAAAAACGTGAAGTTGGTGCCCGGGGCCGGAATCGAACCGGCACGGTATTTCTACCGAGGGATTTTAAGTCCCTTGCGTCTACCAATTTCGCCACCCGGGCCTGGGGGCATTACAGTTATTCTAATATTGGAGGCTGAGGGCGGAATCGAACCGCCGTCCACGGCTTTGCAGGCCGCTGCATG